>JBJKSL010000668.1:0-6052 GCA_046704145.1 Phycisphaerae bacterium | reverse complement strand
CGGCATGCAGGTCGCGGTCGTGGAGTTCGCACGCAACGTAGCGGGATTGCCCAAGGCACATTCCACGGAATTCCAGCCGGATACGCCGGATCCGGTCATCGCACTGATCGAGCAGTGGCAGGATCGCAGCGGCAAGCTCGAAGAGCGCGATGTCGATTCGGACCTTGGCGGCAGCATGCGTCTGGGCGCGCAGGCCAGCCACCTGACGCCGGGCAGCCTGATCCAGCGTATCTACGGCACCGACACCATTCACGAACGTCATCGCCACCGCTTCGAATTCAACAATCTCTACCTGGAGCAGATGCGTGCCGCGGGCATGGTCTTCTCGGGCCGCTCCGATGACGGTCTGGTGGAGGTGATCGAATTGAATGATCATCCCTGGTTCATCGGAGTACAGTTCCATCCGGAATTCAGTTCCACGCCCCTGGATGGTCAACCGTTGTTCGAAAGCTTCATCAACGCGGCGAGCAAGGCACGCGCCGGTTCCAGGCGGACGGACAAGGTGGCGCAGGCATGAAACTCGGTGGACACGACGTCGGTAACGACAAGCCGCTGTTCCTGATCGCCGGCCCGTGCGTGATCGAAAGCCAAGAGTTGGTCATGGAAGTGGCCGGAACGCTCAAGGAAATCTGCGCCGAGTTGGAGATTCCGCTCGTGTTCAAGGCCTCATTCGACAAGGCCAATCGCTCGTCCATCGAGAGTTTTCGCGGACCGGGTATGGACGCGGGCCTCAAGGCCCTGGAAAAGGTCCGTGACGAGCTGGGATTGCCGGTGTTGACCGACGTCCACGAAGACACGCCGATCGAAGAGGTGGCGGCCGTGGTTGACGTGTTGCAGACGCCGGCCTTCCTGTGTCGGCAGACCAACTTCATCCTGCGCGTGGCCTCCGCGGGCAAGCCAGTCAACATCAAGAAGGGCCAGTTCCTGTCGCCGTGGGAAATGGACAACGTCGTAACGAAGGCCAAATCCGCGGGCAACGACGGGATCATGGTCTGCGAGCGCGGCTTCAGCTTCGGTTACCAGAACCTGGTGGCCGATATGCGTTCGCTGCCGGTCATGCGTACCACCGGATGCCCCGTGGTCTTCGATGCCACCCATTCGGTGCAGCAGCCGGGGGCGCTTGGCGGCCGTTCCGGTGGTCAGCGTGAATTTGTGGCGCCGCTGGCCCGGGCCGCAGTGGCAACCGGAGTTGCCGGGGTGTTCATGGAAACCCATCCGCGTCCCGAAGAAGCGCTCTCAGACGGCCCCAACGCCTGGCCGCTCGATCACATGAAGGACTTGCTGGTGGTGCTCAAGGCGCTGGACAGTACGGTGAAGTCGCGTCCCTACGCGGAATCCGAATGGCTTCACGGGTCGAGCGCATAGCCGGCGCCGGCAGGCTTTGCCCAGCATGCCTCGGCTGTTCAAGGATCGTTCCCGGGTGCTGCGATGGGCGGTGCTCATAGTGCTGCTGGCCTGCTTTGTCTTGCTGCAGCGCGAATTGTGGTTCGGCCAGGGCGGGCTCCTGCATGGCTGGCACCTGGAAGCGAAAGTTCGGCATCAGCAGCAGCAGAATGCCGCCTTGAAGAATAGCAACGCCCAGCACATGCAGGAGGTCAAGAACCTCAAGAGCGGCACTGCGGCGGTCGAAGAGCATGCCCGAACGGACCTGGGCCTGGTCAAGAAAGGAGAAACCTTCTACCAGATCGTGCACGCCCCGAATGCGACCAGTGCTTTGCCGGCACAGACGGCAATGCAGCCGGGCAGCGTGCCGACGCCGGCAACGGGCGGGGGGAGGTAAACCAGTGAGCATCTGGGCAGTGGTGCCTGCGGCGGGCAGCGGACAGCGTTTCGGCGCCGATATTCCAAAGCAGTACCTCGATCTGGAGGGCAAACCGTTGCTTGGACATGTGCTCGACTTGTTGCTGCGGGCACCCGGTATCGATGGCGTGGTTCTGGTAGCCGCGCGGGGTGATACGCGCTGGCGGGCCTTGGTCGCCGACTCGGTGCCGCGGAGAGTGCTCGTTGCCGAAGGCGGGGCGACACGTGCGGAATCCGTACTCTCGGCGCTCGAAGTTCTGAAGGAACATACACGTTCCGATGACTGGGTTTTGGTGCATGATGCGGCGCGGCCTTGCCTGGCCGCCGATGACCTGTCGAATCTCGTCGCGGCCCTCACCGATGATCCTATCGGGGGTCTGCTGGCGGCGCCGGTGGTCGATACGCTCAAACGTGCCGATGAGTCGGGTCGCGTTGACGGCACACAAGACCGCACCGGATTGTGGCGCGCGTTGACGCCGCAGATGTTTCGATACGGATTGCTGTCGAAGGCTCTGCAGGGAGCGCTTTCGGCGGGCGTGGAGGTCACTGACGAGGCTTGCGCGATCGAATGGGCAGGGCACAAGCCGTTGCTGGTGAGCGGGGGCATCGACAATATCAAAGTCACTCGGCCGGAAGATTTGCCCTTGGCTGCCGCCATCATGCGCTCCCGGATGATAAAATCCTGAGTCATGAATAAGCCAGAACAAAAGTCCGAGCCGCGGACCGACTCCCCGGAGCCTGGGGAGGAGACAGCTGGCAAGACCGAACGCCCGACCGAAATCGGTGGTCCGAAGGGCCCCGAGCCCACCCGTTACGGAGATTGGGAGCGCAAGGGCCGTTGTGTGGATTTTTGAATGCTCGAACCCGTGTCGGGTGTAACCACTGGGAGTAAACGCATGTCAACGAACTCCATGCCGACGTCACCGCACATGAGCGTGTACCGCTGGCAAATCACCATGACTCTGTCGATCCTGCACCGCCTTTCGGGCGTCGTACTGCTGAGCGCCGCGCTGGGGCTGATCTATTGGCTGGTGGCACTGGCCATGGGGCCGGCGGCCTTTGCCCAAGCCCACTGGTTCTTCAGTCTCTGGATCGGCCAGGCCTTGTTGTGCCTGTGGAGCCTGGCGTTTTTCTATCATTTGCTTAACGGCATTCGCCACCTCACCTGGGATATCGGCTACGGATTCACCAAACGCGTTTACCGGACCAGCGGATGGTTGGTCGTGGTCAGCGCATTGGCATTGACCGGTGCGGCCTGGATCATCGGTTGGGTGCTTGCAGCAGGAGGTGCGGCATGAGCGATTTGCGTTCTCCATTGTCAACCGCGCGGTCCTGGGGCTCCGGGCATAACGGCACGCGCCACTGGATGGCGCAGCGCCTGACGGCCCTGGCCCTGATTCCCCTCGGGCTGGCTGCCGTGATCCTGTTTTTCTGGGTCATGCACCTGGGCTATGTCCAGGCCGTCGCTGTCATGCACGAGCCTTGGGTATTGCTCTTCGTGGTGCTTCTGGTGGGTGTCATGTACTGGCATGGATTCCTCGGGCTCCAGATGATCGTGGAGGACTATGTGCCGAATCATGGCCGCGCCTTCACAATCATTACGCTTGCGCGCTTTGCGGCCGTGGCACTGGCTTTGCTTGGCGTGATTTCGGCCGCACTCGTCGCATTCAGGAGTTTTTGAGCATGACCGAGAAGACTACCCGGCAGGGCGATTACGAGATTGTCGACCATACCTACGACGTGGTTGTCGTCGGGGCGGGCGGCTCCGGACTGCGCGCTACCCTGGGCCTGGCCGAGGCCGGCCTCAAGACCGCCTGCGTGACCAAGGTGTTTCCCACCCGCAGCCATACCGTGGCGGCACAGGGTGGTATCGCCGCATCGCTGGGCAACATGGGCGAGGATCATTGGTCGTGGCACATGTACGACACGGTCAAGGGCTCGGATTGGCTGGGCGACCAGGACGCTATCGAATACCTCTGCCGTCAGGCGCCCGACGCCGTTGTCGAACTCGAGCATTACGGCGTGCCGTTCTCGCGCACCGAGGAAGGCAAGATTTACCAGCGTCCTTTTGGCGGCATGACTACCCGCTTCGGCGAGGGCACCGCACAGCGTACCTGCGCCGCAGCGGACCGCACCGGTCACGCCATGCTGCATACGCTGTACCAGCAATCGCTCAAGCACAAGGCAGAGTTCTTCATCGAGTGCTTCGCGATTGATCTCCTTATGGAAGACGGCCAGTGACGCGGGCTGCTGGCCTGGGACCTGATGACCGGCAAGCTGCACCGCTTTGCCGCGCAGCAGGTCATCCTGGCAACGGGTGGCTACGGCCGCGTGTTCTTCTCCTGCACCTCGGCGCATACCTGCACCGGCGATGGGGGTGGCATGGTCCTGCGTGCCGGGTTGCCGTTGCAGGATATGGAATTCGTGCAATTCCATCCCACTGGCATTTATGGCGCGGGCTGCCTGATTACGGAAGGCTCTCGTGGTGAGGGCGGTTACCTCACCAATAACAAGGGCGAACGTTTCATGGAGCGTTATGCGCCGCACGCCAAGGACCTGGCCTCGCGCGACGTCGTATCGCCCGCGATGACTATCGAGATTCGCGAAGGCCGAGGCGTGGGCGAGGAGCAGGACCACATTTTCCTGCACCTTGAACACCTCGGCGCCGACGTACTGCACGAAAGATTGCCGGGTATTTCCGAGACCGCGAAGATTTTTGCCGGCGTGGACGTAACCAAGGAGCCGATTCCCGTACTGCCGACCGTGCATTACTGCATGGGCGGTATCCCGACCAACCATCATGGCGAGGTGGTAACCCTCAAGGATGGCGATCCGGATAGCATCGTCCCCGGCCTGATGGCGATCGGCGAAGCAGCTTGGGTATCCGTGCACGGTGCCAACCGCCTGGGCTCGAATTCGCTGATCGATCTCGTGGTATTCGGCCGCGCCGCGGCACATCGCTGTGCCGAGAACGTCAGGGCCGGCGAGACCCCTGCCTTGAAAGACAATGCTCACGAGGCGGCGCTGGATCGCTTTGACGCCATCCGTTATTCCAAGGGCAGTACCTCAACTGCAACCATACGCGACAAGATGCAGCGCACGATGCAGCGCGATGCCGCCGTGTTCCGCGATGGGCCCACCCTCGAGGAGGGCAAGAAAAATATTTCCAAAGTAGTGGACATGTTCGATGATCTCAGTGTCAGCGACCGTTCGCTGGTCTGGAACTCCGATCTTGCCGAAACCCTGGAGCTCGCCAACATGCTCCCGCAGGCGGTCTCGACCATGTATGCGGCGGCCAATCGCGAGGAGAGCCGCGGGGCCCATGCGCGCGAGGATTTCAGCGAGCGTGACGACCAGAACTGGATGAAGCACACGCTGATCTGGCACAACGAGGGCGGTGAGCCGCGGATCGACTACCGGCCGGTTCACAGTTACACCCTGACAGACGAAATCGAAGTCTTTCCGCCCAAGAAACGGGTTTACTGAGCAGGAGGCCTAGAGACTCATGGCACAATTCAAGCTTCCCAAGAATTCCCGGGTCACCAAGGGACGTACCTTCAAAGCCGAGAATGTGAAGGATCCCAAGACCATCAAGCGGTTCCACGTGTATCGCTACGATCCGGATTCCGGCGAAAACCCGCGGGTCGATACCTACGAAGTGGATACCGCCAAGTGCGGTCCGATGGTTCTCGATGCGCTTATCAAGATCAAGAACGAAATCGATCCGACGCTGACCTTCCGCCGCAGTTGCCGCGAGGGAGTGTGCGGGTCCTGTGCCATGAACATCGGCACCAAGGGAGGCGGCACCAACACGCTCGCCTGCACCACCGGCTGGGACGATCTTCCGGGAGACGACATCAATATCTATCCGTTGCCGTCCATGCCCGTCGTGAAAGACCTTGTTCCCGATCTGACGCATTTCTACGCGCAGTACACCTCCATCCAGCCATGGATGAAAACGGAATCGCCGGCCCCAAGCCGCGAACGCCTGCAGTCTCCGGAAGACCGCAAGAAGCTCGACGGACTCTACGAATGCATTTTGTGCGCAAGTTGTACGACGAGTTGCCCGAGTTGGTGGTGGAACGGCGACCGTTACATGGGACCCGCGGTATTGCTCCAGGCCTATCGCTGGATCGCCGACAGCCGCGACGAGGCGACCGGCGAACGGCTGGATTACCTGCAGGATTCCTGGCGGCTGTACCGCTGCCATACCATCATGAATTGCACCAATACCTGTCCCAAGGGCTTGAAT
>JBJKSL010000667.1:0-2898 GCA_046704145.1 Phycisphaerae bacterium | reverse complement strand
TCCAGGACCTTGAGGATGTACTCGGTGCTGCCGGCCATGTCGGCACGCTGGACGACTTCCCAGCAGCACTCAGGGTGTACGATGATCTTGGCAGTGGGGTCGGACTTGCGGATCTTTTCGCAGTGGTCGGCGGTGAAGAGCTGGTGGACGCTGCAGTGGCCCTTCCAGAGGATGAACTTGGCGTCGCGGATCTGCTGGTCGGTTAGTGATCCGTCGAGCGCGTGCGGTTCGTAGGTTGCCATCGACTCGAGCGGCCAGCCCAAGGCGTAGGCGGTGTTGCGGCCGAGGTGCTGGTCGGGCAGGAAGAGTACCTTGTCGCCCTGGGTGAGTGCGTATTCGAGCACCTTGCGGGCGTTGGAACTCGTGCAGCAGGCTCCGCCGTGGCGGCCGCAGAAGGCTTTAACGACGGCGGTGCTGTTCACATAGGTGATGGGCACGATCCTGGCGTCGGTTGCGGCGGTGAAGCGATCCCAGGCGTCCTCGACGTCGTCGATGTCGGCCATGTCGGCCATGCTGCATCCGGCGGAGAGGTCGGGGAGGACGACGGCCACGTTGTCGGCGGTGAGCATGTCGGCGGATTCGGCCATGAAGTGCACGCCGCAGAAGACGACGAACTCGGCATCGGTCTGTTGGCCGGCGATCTGGCTGAGCTTGAGGCTGTCGCCGGCGAAGTCGGCAAACTGGACGACGTCATCCTGCTGGTAATGGTGGCCGAGGATCACCAGTCGACGGCCGAAGGCGGCTTTGTGGGCGCGGATGCGGTCGCACATCTCCTGTTCGGACATGCAGGCGTAAGTCGGAGGTAGTGGCGGTTGAAAGAGCATACTGTCCTATGTAAGTCGGTTTCACGTCAGCCCCAGCCAGTATAGTGTCCCGAGGCACGGTGTACCAATAGGCGGGCATCTTCGATGTGGAGGGCAGGGAAGTGGGCTGGTGTGGCCCAGTTCCTTTGACCACTTTGTAGCCCAGCCGCCCTCGGCTGGGGATTCCGGCGTTGAAGACACAGCCGAGGGCGGCTGTGCCACAAAAAACCGCGTGATGCCCAAAAAGCCTGCCACACCGACTGGGCTATCAGCGATTGGCAGTGTCTTTCGCTGCTGGGCGGCCGCGTTTAGAATGCGGGCGATTTTGTCAGGCGCGGTCGGGCCGGAGCAGCCTTTGCTTCGTCGTTCACAGAGAGGTTCAAGGATGAAACGACTGGTGCTGGTGCTTGCGGTAGCGGCAGCTTGCTCGGGGCAGATGTGCGCTAGTTCGGGTAGTTCCGGCACGGCTGGACTCGGCGGACGGCAGAACATTTGCGGCCGGAGTTGGTTCGACTCGACGTATCGCATCGGTGTCGAGCTGCCCAGCGATGTAAATCCTCCGCAATCGGCGACGGTGAGCGACGGCATCGAGGCCGAGTACGTCTGGCAATGGCCGGCAAGCCAGCCGCCGGTGGAATTCTCGGTGGCGGTCTTTCAGCAGGGGAGCGAAACGCTGGCTGACTATCGCCAGGCGTGGCTGGATTTTGTGCAGAATGGGCAGCAGTTTACGCTGCTCAACGAGGCGAACATCACCTTGGATGACGGGGCGGAAGGATGGTACCTGGCGGTGTCGCCGCTCAGTGATGACGGGATCAACCAGGAGTTCGTGATGACGGTCACGCAGAACCGGCTGGTATACGTGTCGGCCTTGTACGGCGTGAGCGTGGTCACGGATCAGCAGGTGGAGCAGATCGGCGATGTGCTGCACTCCTTATGTGCGGACATCAAATAGGGGGCTTGCGTCTTGAAATCGTCTCTGTTCATGCTGGAACGTTGAAAGTTGGCGACCTGAAGAAGATGAGGGAGGACACGACATGCGATATTGGCTGCTTGGACTGATGCTGTTGGTGGCCTGTTCGGGGCAGATGTGCACGACGACAACCACTCCGACGGACACGGGTGAACAAAATGTCTGCAGTCGCAGCTATTACGATGCGACCTATCGTGTCGGGCTGACGCCGCCGGACGGAAGCGGTGAGGCTCAGGACGGCGGAGCGCTTGACGGTGTTGCACTGAACAAGCAGTGGACCTCTAACGAGACCTCGCCAGCCACGGTATTTGCCCTGGTGGTGCTCGATCCCACTCAGGAGACGACGCTGGCCGAGTTCCGCGAAGTTTGGCTCAACGAGTTGGAGATGACCGACGGAGTTAGCGTGCTCAATGAAGAATACAAATTGTTCGACAATAGCGAGCAGGGCTGGTGGTACTCGATGACTTCGACGAGCACTCCTGGCCAAGTCAGCGAATTCATGCTGACGACGGTATTCGGTCGCTTGGCCTATGTGGGCGTCTCGTACCCCGACACCGCCACGGATGAGCAGAAGCAGGCCATCACGAACGTGTTGATGTCGCTCTGCACCGACGCCCCGTGAGCCGAATGGCGCAGATAGCTTTGCCCCGACCGAGCAAACAACCGTCAGGTGGTCAGTGCTTCGTCCTCCTCGACGGGCTCAGTGACCTCGTCAGCCGCCGTCGAGTCTACCGGTGAGTCCTGCGAGTCGTCCTCGTCGGCACTTTCTGTGCCGCGTGGGTCATGTTGCGCCTGTTTCCGCCCCGATTGTGCCTGTTCGGGGCCGACATCTGTGTCGCAGACCTCCGAGAGCTGAGGCCGCGTCTTACTGACCGCCGGCAGAACCACGTCGCTATTGAGACGCTGTTCGAAAGCCCCGCATGCCGCCTTGCCTTCGAACATGGCTCCGCCGTCTTGCAGGCGGAACGTATGGCCGCAGTACGTGCAGGACATACTCTCTGGCGGTTCGGCCTCGCTTGAGTTGAGTTGACTTCTGAAAAGCGTTATGCGGGAAGGGATTGGCGAGCATGGAATGCCCTCGGCGACGGCGTCTGACGGAGGCTGGACGTCGGCCGACGCGGCCGT
>JBJKSL010000666.1:0-4307 GCA_046704145.1 Phycisphaerae bacterium | reverse complement strand
CCAGCAAGCTTACGAGACTTTCCGCGCCGAGCGCTGCGTAGACGAGTTCCTGAAGCTCGCCCGCAACCTCGCGGCCCAATCCCCCGCACTGACCGGCATCCAGGACGCCGCCTCGGACTCGTGAGCTACCGCGGCATCACACTTGGCCAGCCGCAGCACCTGCCACATCTGCAGCTCCTGCCGCTCACACCGAATTCGGCCTGTTCCAGATGATACGTGCGGCATAGACGCGACCGTTGGCATTGGGCTTGCTACCGGGTTTACCCTCCATGCCCTCGCTTGTTGTTACCCAGGTCTCGTGCTCGTTGATCTTGGTCACGCCAAAGTTGCCCAGTTGTGCGCCTTTGTTGGGGACGAGCTCGACCTCGGTCTTGCGCAGCACCACGAGCCGCTCAGGGTCCACCTGTGCAAGAAACAGCGGGGCACGATGGCGGACCACATTGTCGTTGTTGGCCCCGCGCCGCGTATAGGACAGGAACAGGCCATCGCGGTGCGTCACCCAATGTGCCTGGGTATTGTGACTGCCGAGTTCAGTAGCGTTTTCCCATTTCCAAAGCCGCTGAGGCTCAAAGTGCAGGCCGTCTTTGCTTCTCGAAACGTAGGCCGCCTGGTCGTTCCGCATGGTCAGGTAGTACCTGCCTTGAAAGAGCGTCAGCGAGGGCTCACCCAGGCCTCGCGGAACAGGCACGGTCATCTCGCTGCCGTGCTCGATATAGCGCAGCGTCTCCCCGTCAAATGAGCAACGCGCCACCGTCGATGAGGCCGTCTTCGCCTCTCTCTGTTTGAAGTAGATCGGCAGCAGAATATCGCCGTTGTCCAGGTCAACGCGCTGGGCAGCTCCGGAGCCCGAGTTCCAGAACTTGCCGCCCGCTGGCATCTCAAGCGTCCGCCACGGTGTCCACGTGTTCTTTTCCGGATCGTAGACAGAATAGGCCGTCTCCCGCGCACGAATAGCGATCAGCTTGTCGTTCAGATATCGCACGGTTTGCCCGATGGCCAGCAGCTTCTTGCTCTTGGCATGCCATTGGGGCACAAAGTCGCATACCCCCACCTCCACCCCGTTCGCCTCATGCCTGCGTCCCAGGCTGGCGTGCTCGACCGGCTGGCTCCAGGTCTTCCCGAAATCGCGGCTGATGATGCTGTTGATCGGATAGAAAACGTCCGAACGGTCCGTACGCCATGGCTGCATCAACAAAACGATGCTCGGAGGCGAGCCGGGGATTATCCCCGCCCTCGGATGAAACCAGCAGAACTTGCCCTCGTAGCCTTCGGTAATCACATCCAGTCGCAGCTTGAATCCCACCGGCCCCGTAGATGCCTCGACCAGCGGCCCCGCCGACATCGCCGCGCCGAGCGCTATCGCCTGCTTGATGAAGTCGCGACGCTTGATTTGTGATTGGTTAATCATGCCGCAAAACTATCGCCCCTTGCCATGGATCTCAAGCCTCGCGAACCGATTTCCTCGACCCCAAGGTCATCATTTCCCCGGGGCCAAAGATCGCGCGGTGAACTCTGGCCACTCTCCCCAAGCATTTTTCATCAAGTTCCGGATTGCGGTTGTCGCGAGGAGACAGTATTTATATCCGTCCGCCGACAAGGGGGTGTGTATGTCCCAGAGGTTGTCGGCAGCCACGGTTAACACAGACAGGAGCGTCGTCAGCCATGAAGATTGAAGTGCGCCCCAGTCCCATCCATGGGCTGGGCGTGTTCGCCAAGCAGAGGATTCGCAAAGGGGAACGCATCGGACGCTACGTAGGCCGCAAAACAAACCGCGACGGCAAGTACGTACTGTGGGTGGAGGTCGGTCAGAAGTGGATGGGCTATCGCGGCCATGGGCGTCTGCGGTTCCTCAACCATCACAGTAACCCCAACGGCGAGTTTCGCGGCCTGGATCTCTACGCGATCAAACCCATTCAACCGGGGGACGAGGTCACCTTCCATTACGGGGAAGAGTGGGAAGACGTGGCGTGAGAAGAGAATGCTGAATGCTGAATGCAGAATGTTGAATTGAAGAGCACCATCCCGGCCAACGGGCGCTTTCTCAGGGCTTTCTGCATGCTGCATTCGCCTTGCTTTTCTTTATCTGCCGACATCAATCGCTTATGCTTGCGCCCATGATCTACCGCCCGCTGGGCAGGACGGGGCTTGCATTGTCGGCCGTTGGCCTGGGCGGCCACTGGCGCACACCTGACGGCGAACGCTACTACGACCGGTTCGCTGATGGCCAGTTGCCCGCCGCGGCTCTGGCCAACCGGACCGAAGTGGTTGAAGTATGCCTGGACGCGGGCATCAACTACCTCGACATCACGACCGCAGCAGAGTGCGTCGCCTACGGGCGAGTGCTGAGCGGCCGGCGAGAGGGGTTTATCATCGGAGCGGACGATTATCAGTGGTCCGCCCGTAACCGGGCCTGCTTGAAGGTTGACGCGCTGGTGGCCAACGTGGAGCGATGCCTGCGCCGGCTGCAGACCGACTACCTGGACATCTGGCGAGTCACGTCCGAGGTACACGGCCAGAATACCGACGCCGAGATGACTACCGTTATCGAAGCGGCCGCTCGACTGCGGCAAGCGGGCAAGATCCGCCACCTCGGAGTCTCGTCGCACTGCCCGGAATGGATCTCCCATGCACTGACCGCGTTCGATGAATTCGAAGTAGTCTTGATGCCCACGGTCCCGCAGGGCTGCGGCACAGGCGAGTTGCATCCGCCACGAAGCGAAGGTGATGGGCCCTCATCTCATGCAGCCCTTCGGGCTTTCGAAACCGCACAGGCCAGGGGTGTCGGCACGATCGGAATCAAGCCATTTGCGGGCGGGTTGCTGTTCGCATCGGGCGGGCATAAAACATCGGACAATGATGTCGCGGCACGGCTGGCTCTCCGGCATCTGCTGTTCGAGAGGCATCAGTTGACGTGCGTGGCCGCCGGCATGACTACGCCGGACGAGGCGCGTAGCCTGCTTGCCGCCGCTGCCTCTGGCCCGTCGACCGCGGAGGAGGCCGAGTGGTTAGCGAGGCGAATTGCAGAGCGACTCGGTAGACTTCCTGCAGAATATGCATGGTTGGCCGCGTGGGATGTTTCGAAACTAGTGCAATCACACACAGAAGAGGAGTGACATTAATGAGACATGGGAAGAGGATTCTGTTTCCGGTGTTGGCTATCGTGGCTATGGCTGCGGGCTGCGCACAGCTCAACGAGCCAGTAGGCGGCGGGCAGGAACAGTTAAAGGCGAATCACTGGACGCCGCTATTCAACGGCAAAGACCTGACGGGCTGGGAGCCGATCGGCGGAGCCGTGTGGAAGGTCGAAAACGGCGAACTCGTCGGCGTGCAGGGGCCGAACTACGCGCCCGGCGATTTGCTGACCAAGGATAACTACAGTGATTTCGAACTGCTGGTCACCTACCGCGTCGAGTGGCCGGCCAACACCGGCGTATGGTTCCGCTATCAGGCCCCCCAGAAGGCGTACCAGGCCGACATCCTCAAGTATGCCCAGCCTGTGGCGTATTCCGGCTCGCTGTATTGCCCGGGCAAAATGTTCCTGGCCATCAACAGCAACGAATCGCTGGAGAACCGCAACGGCTGGAACCTCATGAAGATCCAGGCCAAGGGCGATCACCTGCAGATCTGGCTGAACGACCACAAGACCGCCGACGTCCACGAGAAACTGACGGACACGGGCAAGATCGGCTTCCAGGTGCACCCCGGCAAGCAGTTCGGCACCATGAAGGTCGCCATTCGCGAAGTCAAGATTCGTCTGCCCCAATGAATGGCCGCACGACGAAGCCTAAAGCGAAAACAGCCGACAGCTTGTAGCTGCCGGCTGTTTTTATGTCTTCTACGAAACGAGATGAGCTATCGACAGTTCATCCCGAAGGATGCGGGCTTAGTAGCGGTCACGCCCGCCACGGCCGCCGCCGTAGCCGCCGCCACCACCGTAGCCGCCACGACCGCCGCGACCGCCACCACCGTATCCGCCACCACTGCGGCCTTCAGTCTTGGGGCGAGCTTCATTGACGGTGAGTGCCCTGCCGCTGACATCACGTCCATTGAGGGCATTGATAGCTGACTCGGCAGCAGATTGGTCGGACATTTCCACGAAGCCGAACCCGCGCGACCGGCCGGTCATCTTGTCCATGATGATGTTCACGTTGTCGACCGGGCCATACTCGGCAAACATGGATCGCAGATCATCTTCGGTCGTCTGGAATGGGAGGTTGCCAACGTAGATATTCGCCATAGCGGCGGCTCCTGGTAGAAATGACTGAACCAAGGCTAACCGGGAGACGGGTGACACCACCTGATCGCTT
>JBJKSL010000665.1:0-6741 GCA_046704145.1 Phycisphaerae bacterium | reverse complement strand
AACCCACCAAAGCCACGCTCGCCGCGTCGCCCTCTCGCCGCGTCAAAACTGACTGTCCCGGCGGGTCATTGCTGTGCCTTTCGTTGCGACTGCGAAGACGAGAGAGAGTGCTTATAGATGACACGGATAGACACGGTGTGCATCCATGTGATCTGTGGGCCAGTCTTTCCTGCCAGAAAAGACGCGTGAGCATCGAATAGCCGTGTAAGACCGGCCGCCTCGTGTCATTTATGCAGCACTTGGCGGACGGCCTGGGCCAGGGACCAGATTGAGAACGGTTTGGGGAGAGTCGTGAGGCCGGCGGGCGGCCGGGGTGTGGCGCTTCCTGGCTAAGTGGTCGTCGGCAACACGGTTAAGCCTCCCGCCACGACACACAACACCCGCACTTCGGGCCAGCCGCTGGCCAGCGTGGTCAGCATCTGGTTCCGCCTTTCCTGGCACGCGCTGAGGTCAAGAAAGACCAGGTCAACGTCCTCGGCATTGGTTTCGAGGAAGCCCAGGGCTTCATGGCCCTCTGCATGCCTCACCACGCAGTAGCCTAGCGACGCCAGGATCTGCTCGGCGGTTCGGCTGGGACTCGCACCGTCATCAACCACAAGGATGGTCTCGTGTCCACAGGGCGGAGCCCCCAGCTTTTCGGCAGGCACCGAGTCTCGATCGTCCCGCGGCACAGCGACCGGCAGATACACGATAGCCTCGGTTCCCTCGCCGACTGTGCTGCGCAGCAACAGGCGGCCGTTGTGGCTGTGCACGATGCCCAGTGCAGCCGGCAGACCCATGCCGCGGCTTTCCGCCTTGGTCGTGAAGAAGGGCTCGAACGCACGTTCGACCGTCCCGGCATCCATGCCGCAGCCGAAATCGCGAATCCGCAACGCAACGTAGCGTCCCGCCGGCAGGTGCAATTGTTCGGCTCGCGGCGAGGCGATCTCTTCCAGCCCGGTGGCAACTTCCACCTTGCCGGGCAGCGGGCTGGCCTGGATAGCATTCAGCCCCAGGTTCACCACCACCTGCTGAATCTGACCCTGATCGATAGTGATATCCGGCAGCTCGGCGGCAAGCTGCATCTGAATTTCGACCTCACGTGAGCCCGATCCTCGAAGCAGTTCGACGGCATTGTTTACCAGCCGGTTAACGTCTGTAGGTACGGCCTTGCGAAGCCCGCCGCGTGCATAGGCCAGCAGTTGCGTGGTCAGCGAGCTCGCGCGCTCGGCAGCATCCACTACGTCCTGCAGGCACTCCAGCGTCTTGGCCGGCAGCGACTTGTTTCGTAGTTGCAGTGAGGCGTTACCCAGGATCACCGCCAGCAGGTTGTTGAAGTCGTGGGCAATGCCGCCGGCCAGTCGGCCGATGCTCTCCAGCTTCTGCGATTCGATCAACTCGCGCTGCAGGCGGGTTCGGCTGGTGACATCGCGTCCGTGGTAAAGGATGTACTTGGCAAGCCCCTTCTCGTCGCGTATCAGCACGCCGGTGAACTCACCGGTGAACGTGCTGCCGTCCTTGCGTCGCAAGGGGTGCTGATGGTCGCGGAGGCTGCCGGTATCAATGATGCGTTGGATGTCACGTCGGCACTGGTCGGCATACTCGAGCGCGATCAGGTCCATGATGTTCAAGCCAAGCATCTCGTCGAGCCCGCTGTATCCGTGGGTGACGGCGGCCTGCTGGTTGGCCATCTGGATACGCCCGTCGAGGTCGGTCACCACGATGCAGTCCGGCGAGGTCTCCAACAGGCTGCGGTAGAGTTGCTCGCTTTCCCGCAGGACGCGGGCGGCCTTGTCCTGGCGCGCAGCCGCAGTCTCTAGTTCGGCCACACGCACGCGCAGCCGCTGGAGTTCTTCAGCGAGGTTCGGGTTGGATGGTTCCAAGCTCACAATATTTACGTCTGCCCGCGGCTGCCCCCCCCAGATTCTAACCAGATGAGCGCCGCGTGAGAATGGAGTAAAAGCCCCCTTCTTGATCGGTGGGGGCTCACCGCTTATATTCCAGCCGCACGCGACACCCTTTCTGGGCCGTCCAATCGCCGGAGGATTTTTTGGAATGAGACTGGCACCTGTCGACTATCTAATCATGGCCATCTACCTGACCTTCGTGTTGGGTATTGGTTTTGCACTGAAACGGCTGATGAAGTCCAGTACGGATTTCTTTTTGTCAGGCCGATCGATTCCCGCGTGGATCACGGGGTTGGCGTTCATCTCCGCCAACCTTGGGGCTCAGGAGGTCATCGGCATGGGGGCGTCCGGAGCCAAGTACGGCATCGCCACCAGCCACTTCTACTGGATCGGGGCCATCCCGGCGATGGTCTTCGTGGGCATCTTCATGATGCCGTTCTATTACGGCTCGCGAGCACGTTCCGTACCGGAATACCTCAAGTTGCGCTTTGACGAAAAGACCCGCGCGTTCAACGCCCTGACTTTTGCCGTCATGACCGTCTGTTCGTCAGGCATCTCCATGTACGCCATGGGCAAGCTGCTCAACCTGCTGTTGGGATGGCCGCTGACGCCGAGCATCTGGGTTTCGGCCATTATCGTGCTCTGCTACATCTCTCTCGGAGGCCTGACCAGCGCCATTTACAATGAAGTGCTGCAGTTCTTCCTGATCGTTTTCGGCTTCTTGCCCTTGAGCCTGCTCGGGTTGAGAAGTGTCGGAGGCTGGGCCGGTCTGAAGGAAAAGCTCGCGGGCGCCGTCGTGCAGATGAATGCACAGAACGGGACGCACTATGCCCATGACGTGCTTACGTCCTCGTGGCAACACATGGGCCACGCGGCCGACAACCCCATCGGTGTCGAGTGGTTCGGCCTGGCCATGGGGCTTGGCTTCGTGCTTTCATTTGGCTACTGGTGCACGGACTTCCTTGTAGTGCAGCGTGCCATGGCCGCCGACTCGATGGCGGCCGCTCGGCGTACGCCCCTGATCGCCGCGCTTCCCAAGATGGTCTTCCCGTTCCTGGTCATTATCCCCGGCATGGTCGCGCTGGTTGCCAGTTCAAACCTGTCCAAGCAGAACGCTACCTCGGCCCTGGGCGATCCTTCGTCCAAGATCGTCCAGCGTCTGGACCTTGGGCATCGCGGCGTGATTCCGGTCAAGGTGCAGGTCAAGGAGGTCGATGGCAAGGAAGTTGAGCAGGCCGAACTCGACAAGAACGGCAGGCCGGTCTACGACTACGACCTGGCCACGCCGATGATGCTGATCAACTTCTTCCCGTCCGGTTTGCTGGGCATTGGTCTGGCGGCACTGATGGCATCGTTCATGTCCGGCATGGCCGGCAACGTGACCGCCTTCAACACCGTGTGGACCTGCGACATATACCAGAGCTACATCAACAAACATGCCTCGGATGCGCACTACCTTTGGATGGGCAGGTTTACCACCATCTGGGGTACGCTACTGAGCGTGGCCGCGGCATACATGGCCATGGAGTTCAACAACATCATGGACGTGCTGCAGTTGGTGTTCGGGTATGTGAACGCACCGCTCTTCGCGACGTTCTTCCTGGGCATGTTCTGGCGGCGATCCACTGGCCACGGCGCATTCCTCGGCCTTCTGACCGGCACAGCAGCGGCGTTCATTCACCATGGGCTGACCATTCCGCTCGGGGCAGAGTCGTTGTTCAAGGGCGGTTTCCTGGGCCATGTGGTCCACACCTATCCCAGTGAGATGGCTCAGAACTTCTGGATGGCCATCTGGGCGTTCAGCACCTGCTTTGTCGTAACCATCGTGGTGAGTCTTGTGACGCGGGCCAGATCCGCTGACGATCTCAAGGGCTTGGTTTACTCGCTCACCCCCAAGCCGCGCGAGCACGGTGTGCCCTGGTACAAGCAGCCTGCCACGCTGGCGATAATCGTGCTGGCGATGACGGTGGTCTTGAACTTTGTGTTCTTCTGAGTTGCTTTTTGAGTGGGGCCGGCATCTTGCCGGTCTCTTGTGGGGGATGGGCATCTTGCCCGTCTATGACCGGCTGGAAGCCGGTCCCACATGAAGAAGCCGGTTCCACGTGAAGGAGCTGGTCCCACGTGAAGAAGCTGGTCCCACGTGAAGGAGCCGGTTCCACGTGAAGAAGCTGGTCCCATATGAATGAAGCTGTTTTTTTGATCTGCGAGGATCGTCATGGGCGTTGATATTCGGCTGCCAATCGGCGGAATGTTCGCAATTCTGGGTGCGGTGCTGGTCGTCTACGGTCTTATGACCAACGGCAATGCCATGTATGCCCACTCTCTCGGCGTTAACGTCAACATCTGGTGGGGCTTGGTGCAGTTGGTCTTTGGCGTACTGATGCTGTTCTTTGCCGCTCGCAAGAAGTCAAAGCCGGCCGGTCCGGTTGACGAGCCGTTGGACCTTGACGACCGCCCAGTGCGGCACTGATTCAGTTCGTCATTCGCCAAAATGCCCGCGGATTCCTTGTGCCGTGATTTCCGGTACAATCCGCCGCATGAACCACACATTCACACGAATCGTCTTCGGCCTGATTTTGGTCACCGCCGGCGCCGCCTCCGCAAAGCCGCAACCAACCAAGCAGGATAAATGGGAGCCCGAGATCCGCGCTTACGAACAGGCGGATCGCCAGAACCCGCCTCGTCCCGGCGCGGTGCTGTTCATCGGCAGCTCGTCCATCCGCATCTGGAAGAACGTGGCCAGCGACTTCCCGCAGGTCAATGTGGTCAACCGCGGCTTCGGTGGCTCGTGCATCGCCGACAGCACGCGCTACGCCGACCGCATTGCCATTCCGTACAAGCCCAGCATGATCATCATGTATGCCGGCGACAACGACATCGCGGGCGGCCTCAATGCGCAGCAGGTCTTCGCCGACTACAAGGCCTTTGTGGCCAAGGTGCACAGCAAGCTGCCAGACGTGCCCATTGCCTTTATCTCCATCAAGCCGTGCCTTGCTCGCGCTAGATTCCTGCCGACCATTCGCAAGGCCAACGAACTGATCCGGCAGTACTCCGCCACCGACAGCAAGCTCATCTACATCGACGTTTTCACGCCGATGCTCACGGCCGACGGCAAGGCTCGCCCCGAACTGTTCGGCAAGGACGGCCTGCACATGAACCGCAAGGGCTATGTCCTGTGGCGAGGCATCATCGGGCCGGCAATCTCCGCTACAGTGCCAAATAAGACGTTAGTGCAGGATGAGTTCGCACCCTTGCCCGCCAATGACGTGCATTTCAAGGGTTACCTGGAGGACTACATCCAGAATTCGCTCGCGCACTGGAACAAGGGCGTCGTGCCCTACGCCAGCCTCGCGCAGATGTATCGCACTGGCCACAAGATCTTCGCCCAGGGTGAAATGTGGGGCAAGGCCGTCCGCTCGGGCAGCATGCTCTATCGCTACACGCACGATCCAGAACTCAAGCGCATTCTGGCCGCCACCGTGGCCGACGTACTGACCGCCAAGCGACCTAACGGCACCATCAGTTGCACGCCGCCAGCCTCGCAACCCGACGGCCCCGGCGGCGAGTTGTGGGAACGCAAGTACGTGCTGCTCGCCCTCGATCAGTACTATGAAAATGTCGCCAAAGACCCCGCGGTTCTGCAGGCCATGATCGACGAGGCTGACGCCACTATCGCCCAGATCGGCCCGCCGCCCAAGGTCAGCATTCTCGATCAGGGCTGGAGCCCCAACCACATCGAATCCAGCACCATCCTCGAACCCATGCTGCGGCTGTACAAGCTCACCGGCAAGCAGAGCTACCTCGACTTCGCCAGGTACATAGTCGAGATCGCCGGCGGCGCCAAAGGATATCGCATCATCGATGACGCCCTTGCGGGCAAGGATCCCGAGCAGATCGGCGGCCCATACCCCAAGGCCTACGAGATGCTTTCACTGTTTGAGGGTGTGATCGAGTACTACCGCGTCACCGGTGATGAGCGATGGAAGCAGGCTGTGCTCAACCTGTACAACAAGGTCCGCGAGAAGGAAATCACCGTCATCGGCAACGGCGGCGGCGATCAGCCCTATCACCCCTCAGTGCTCGGCGAGGCCTGGGACAACACCGCCCTCGAGCAGGTCAACCCGAACATGAAACGCATGATGGAAACCTGCACAGGCGTGACTTGGCTGAAATTGTGCAGCCAGATCCTGCGGCTGACCGGCGATCCATCCGCTGTAGACGCCATCGAACGCTACGCCTACAACGGCCTGATCGGAGCCATGAAGCCCGGCGGCGACGGCTTCAGCTACGTCAATCTGCTCAACGGCGTCAAGACCAATCCCAAGGGCTGGGGCGACACAATTAACGGCATCTACGTGACCTGCTGCAATCTGAACGGTCCCATGGGACTGGCCTATCTGCCCTTCGTCGCGGTCATGGAATCGAAGACGGGGCCGGTGATCAATCTCTACAACGCTTGCACGGCCACGGTCACCACGCCTGCGGGCCATCCGGTTAAACTCCAGATCGTCACCGATTACCCGAAATCGGGTGACATTAATGTGACGGTAAATCCTTCCTCGCCCGAGAAGTTCACCATCCAACTGCGAATCCCTGCCTGGAGTTCCGCAACGACGCTGAAAGTCAATGATGAGGCCATCGCTGTGAAGCCCGGCACGTATGCGTCAATCGAACGCACCTGGTCGCCAGGCGACAAGATCGAATTGGCGTTGGACATGCGTTGCCGTCTGATCGATTCGCCTCACGGCAGCAACCGTGCAGCCGACAACCATCAGGCCCTGATCCGCGGCCCCATTGTGCTGGCCCGCGATGAGAACATCGACCCCGACTACAACAAGCCCGTGAACATCGCCAG
>JBJKSL010000664.1:0-10441 GCA_046704145.1 Phycisphaerae bacterium | reverse complement strand
CGGGCCTCGACCTGCATGTCCATGGATTTGAGATGATCGGTGACCGAGGCTGCGATTCGTTCCTCCGCCCGATCGCGGTTGGCAGACTCAAAATCGCGATTGATACTGGGAATGGCCACGAGCCTGGCCAGCAGGTCGCAAACTTGTCGCTTTTGTGCGGCGCTTAGCTCTTGCATGCTGGAAGCATAGTATACCCATCCGGGTATTATCATGCGCGGCGGTCGACGCGCAGCTTACTAGTCGACGCGCAACTTACTATGCGCCGGCGGAATCGCCCAGGAAGAGGAAATCGAGCCGATCGGTGGTTAGATCGAGGACTGCGACCGAGGGCGTGCCGGCCCGGTAGAGTGCGCCGGGGTTTATCACTCGCGTGGGCCCGGAGCGGTAGTCTTCGCGTTGGTGTGAGTGTCCGCGGAGGAGGTAGTCGTACTTGCCGGCGCGAAGGGCCTGCTCGAACTCTCGCTCGTGCCCGTGGAAGACGCCCACCTTCTTGCCGTCGCGTTCGAACTCGACGGGGCCGTCGGGCCAGTGCAGGCCGAGAGCTTCGACCTGTGGCCGCCAAGTGGGCATGGGGGTATCGACGTTGCCCCATACGAACCAGCAGGTATGCCCGGCGAGCGCCTCGAGGACCTCAGGGTTGCCGATATCGCCGCAATGGACCAGTGCGTCAGCCCCCGCCGCCTCCAGGGCGGCGACGGCCTCCTGCACGCGCTGAACTCGACCGTGCGAATCCGAGAGAATTCCAAGCCTCATTTACCAACTCTCACAAAAACAGGAGGCTCGTACACATCAATCCTCGCCAGCACGGACCGAACCCCCCGGAATTTGCGTAACGGCCGGCGTTATCTTAGCATGTCGCGATTCTTTGACTGTCCGCAGACGGGCGTCTCGGCCGGCCAAGAGATCGCGAATCGCTGGTTGCACCAGCCAGCCTGGCAACAGCATTTGTTTTGCTACGTCTACACTATGCAGTCGCCAAGCTGAGCTCGAAGTATAACAGTAGGGTCATGCAAAAATCCACTGTCCCACAAGCGGATACAGTAGGGCTTCAGGAAGGGTGAACCAGCGGTAGTTATAAGGCAAAGGCGTTGCAGATGTTTGCGATCATCAGTGACATTCATAGCAACATCGAGGCGCTCAGCGCGGTCATGCAGGACATTGACCGGCGTGGGATCAAGCAGATCGTCTGCCTCGGCGATGTGGTGGGCTATGGGCCCAACCCGCGCGAGTGCATGGACATCATCATTGAGCGGTGCGAGTTTTGCATCTGCGGCAATCACGATCACGCGGTTTTTTACGAGCCGTTCAATTTCAATCTGGGAGCGGAGCGAGCCTGCTACTGGACGCGTCAGGTGCTGGAGGATGAGCCCAACAAGGCCCTGCGCGATCGTCGTTGGGATTTTCTGGGCAAGCTGCCGCCCCGCCTGATCTATCAGGATATGCTGTTTGTGCACGGTTCGCCGCGGCGGCCGGTGAATGAATATCTGTTCGCGGACGATGTCTATTCGAACCCGCACAAGCTGATGGCCAATTTTGAGCGGCTCGAGCAGGTGGCCTGCTTTGTCGGGCACACTCATGTGCCGGGCGTGTTTGTCGACGATCCCTATTTTGAGTCGCCGGACGAACTGGCCGAGCCGGGCGTGTACGAAATCGCGGAGGACGACAAGGTCATTATCAACGTGGGCAGCGTGGGCCAACCTCGCGACCGCGACCCTCGGACGTCCTACGGCGTAGTTGATGATGGGCGGGTGGAGTTCGTCCGCCTGGAATACGACATCGAAAAGACCGTGCAGAAGATCCTCAGCACTCCGGAGTTGGACGACTTTCTCGGCCACCGATTGCTGGAGGGCCGTTAGGGCATTCGCGAAATGCTCTAGGCGCCAGGTCAAAACCAACAGAATGGACAGCCGAGGCTCTCCGACGGCGATTGCCCTTGTGAGCCGAGCTTGAATGATCCCCAATGGCAGAGAATCAAAGCAATCAACCCAGCCAGTTTCAGCGTATCCTGACCGCCTTGGCCATATCGATCCTGGTGTGGTACGGGTGGATGCTTGTCGTCCACAAGTATCTCACTCCGCCGAAGCCCGCGACTCAGCCTGCCGCGGTGACCGCGACTCAGCCTGAGGCGGAGTCACTGGCAGGAGCCACCGCCCCATCGACGCAGCGTGCCGCGAGTTCGCCGGCGGTTGCGGCCCTGTCCAGTGGGCAGTCGCTGGTCGCAGTGGGTGGGGAGGACACGAGCGACATCAAGCTTGGCGGGACCAGCAAAGACAGCCCCTATCCGATGGAGCTCGAGTAGTGCGCCGTGGGACCGGCCCTCAAGCAGGCATCGCTGCCCGGCTACCACGAGACAGTCAAGCGGAAGAAACCATACGAGATCTTCCGGCCGCTCGAAGTGGACGGGAGTGAGGATTTAAGCTTCGAGACGATTCGCGTTCGTTTCGTGGAACTGGACAAAGAAGTTCCGCTGGACGCGGTGGTCTGGAAGAAGGACCGCGTGACCGACCAGGAGGCGGTTTTCAGCGTTCAGATCAATCTGCCGGACGGCAAGCCGTTGGCCCGGGTGATCAAGACGTACACGCTCAAGCCGCAACCCGGCAATGCCGGTCCGGCAAGCCAGACTCACGACCTGGGGCTCACGGCGAGCATCGAGAATCTCTCCGGCGGCAAGCTGCAGGCAGTGCTGGTGCAGCAGGGTCCTCTGGGCATGACCCAGGAGGCACAGCGGGAAGACCGCAGTGTGATCGGGGCCATGTACGAACAGGGCCGCCAGCAGGCGAACATCGTTGCCAAGTCGCACGCGCGAAGTAAGTTTGCGGGCAAGAGCAAGTCTCTTCAGATCGCCCAGGATGACGAGTCGCACCGGGTGGCCTGGATCGCGGAGGCGAACCAGTACTTCACCTGCATCATGGCCCCCGAAGGTCGTACGGGGATGACCTCGCCGGAGATGTTCGAGCGAGTCGATGCCGTGCATCTCACGCCAGCGAGCACCGACAACAGCGCGGATCTGAGCTTCAGGTTTATAACCCGTCCGATGACGATCGCCGCGGGTGAGCAGAAGACGCTGGGATTCGACTGCTACGTCGGGCCGAAATCCAAGAAGATCTTCGAGTCGGTGCCGAAGTACGAGAAGCTTGATTACTACGCGGTGATCACCTCTTCGTTTTACATGTGTGCTCCGGCGGGGTTGGTCGGCCTGATGATGTGGCTGCTCAACGCGTTTTACCGTATTCCGCCGCACAATTACGGCATCGCCATCTTCCTGCTGGTGGTGGTGGTTCGCGGCATTCTGCATCCCATCACGAAACGCAGCCAAGTGAACATGATGAAGATGCAGAAGCAGATGGCCTCCTTGCAGCCCAAGCTAAAGGCGGCCAAGGAGAAGTACGCCAACGACAAGGCGGCCCTGAACCAGGCGACCATGGAGGTCTACCGGGACGCAGGCATCAACCCGGCGGGCAACATTCTGACCTGCATCCCGATGATGCTGCAGCTGCCCATCTGGGCGGCGTTGTGGGCGGCGTTGAGTTCGACGGTGGAGATGCGACATGCTCCGCTGGACGGCTGGTGGATCAAGGACCTGACCCGGCCGGATGCGCTGTTCACCTGGACCACGCCGATCACCATCCCGCTGCTTTCTTCGCTGATGGGTGGTGCGATGACCTCGCTGAATCTGCTGCCCATTCTGCTGGGTATTTCGCAGATGCTGCAGGCCAAGTACATGCCCAAGAGCAATGCGCCGTCCAACCCGGACAATCCGGATCAGATGGACCAGCAGCGGAAGATGATGATGTTCATGAGCATCTTCTTCTTCTTCATGTTCTACAACATGCCCAGCGGCCTGAACCTGTACATCATGAGCAGCAACGTGTTCGGTATTGCCGAGCAATGGCGTATCCGCAAACACATCGAAGAGGAAGAGAAAAAGGGCAAGTTGGCTCCCGCACAGGGCCCCAAGCGCAAGACCTGGCTGCAGCGCAAATGGGAAGAGTTGCAGAAAGAGGCCGAGGAGGCCAAGCGCATCAGTAGCGAGCGAGCCAAGAAACGCAAGTAATACGCATTTCATTTACGTATCTGTGTGTGTGCGGTGGTCGAAACGCACGTCGGTGTTTCTCGATCGCAAGGCGCCGGGGTCCATGCAAAAAGACACCGGGGGTCGCGGCGGGGGTCGCGGCGGACGGCGCTGGGGTGAAGGCACCGGGGTCACAGACCCCGGCTCTGACAAGAATCATACCTTCGTGATCGGTGGGATTGATCCAGTTTGGTTTGTTGGATCCGTCTGGTTTGAACTGCCCGGGAGAGGGCTCGAACCTCCACAGCCTTTCGGCCACATGGCCCTCAACCATGCGCGTCTGCCAATTCCGCCACCCGGGCCCAAGTTGATAACGGGCAGGGATTTGAGCCCTGCCCGCGAGACTTACAACTTATCGCTAACTGGGGAATGCGTCAAGTTCAGCTGGCCACGACCGCAGGTCGGCGGCGGACTCGGGCAGCCGGCACTGGTTCGTCGGACCAGTCGCGGCGCGGCTCCTGACGAACGGGACGCCTGGGTTCAGGTGCGGCCTGAGGCTGTCGGCTGGGCGGCGGCGAAGGCAATGCCGGTGACTGCAACTCCACCGTGGCTGGCTCCGCCGTGGTGACGGACTGGGGAGCCTCGACTTGGAGCGGAGCCGGATCGACCTTCAAGACGGAGTTCATTCCGTACGGTCCTGGTTCCACACCAAAGGCTGCGTAGTCGGTGAACCAATCGCCGTCAGCAAGGTAACGGAACCGGTAAGTGCCGGGAGCGAGTTCGATCTGGGACCGCCACCAGCCGTCGCGTCCGCGATTCATATGGAACGAGGGGGCCCAGCCATTGAAATCGCCGGCGATCACAACCTGCTGAGCGTCCGGACGGTAGAACAGAAAGAGGGTCTTGCCTTCACGGGTTTGTGTTACCATGGGTGCTCCTCACCGTCACACGCTTGTGTTCTGATACTGTTGCGGTTTGCCGTCTTCGTGGTTGCCATTATCGGACGAACGACTAGCTAAGCATAGCACTTACTTGTCCTTTTGAGGTGCAAATTGGTCAACTCTGGAACAGTTTTTTTGCTGAGCTCGGTTGACAACGTGATTTTGCCGGTTACGCAAAGTCGCTCCGATTCGAACATTATCACTGTTGGACCCGAATGGTGACTAACCGTCGCCGACGTCCACGCAAGTCAGCGACTCTAGGTTCATCGGCAGTTTTTGCCGTTTCATTGACCGAAAACCGACACAGGCCCGAAAACTCGCCAGAATTAAATGGGTTGCCTCAAAACCCCGTTGCCAGTATAGAAAACGACGTTTGATGCCGTTCGGGTATAGCTGCCGGCGGCGGAATCTGTACAAGATTTCTTGCGGGCTGTATGCGCGGACCACTGGGACGACGCGAGCCTCCATCCGTGATTTTGCGGCATGGGAGTAAATTCCCTACGGACGGTTTTTGCGACGTCGCACGCTGGCGACGTTACTTCGTCGCTGCTTCTACGCAGACAAATGCAGATCGCAGTCGTTGATCCGGCCTCGACGCTCCGCCAGGGACAAACATCGTGAAACACATACGCCTAATCTTGTCTTTCGTACTGGTCGGCCTGGCTGGATGCAGCGGGCCTTGGTTTGCCTCGCCCGGCGGCGTTCGCATGTGGGCGGTCCCGGAATCAGCCACGCTGCTGCCCCAGACGGCACCGGATCCGGAGAATACCGTATACAGCGAAACCAAGCAGACGGTACGGTTGGAGTCGGCCATCAACGAGACGGTGTCATTTCAACTGGCGTTCCGCGGAGAGTTCGGTCGGCCGGTTGTGACGGGCGTGAGTGTGGCGGATCTGCAGCAGGGTGACCGCGTGATACCTGCCGCCGGCCATGTTCGGATCTACCGCGAACTGCGGCTGGCGGCTGAGGATTACCCGGCGTGGTATCTGCGGCTGACGCCTAATCTGCGCGAGCGTCGCGAGATTCCGGACATCCTGGTGCCGCTGGCGGCTCCGCGCGGAGCCTTGCCCATCAATGTTGGCCTCGGTCAGTGTGAGGCGGTGTGGGTGGATCTCACCGTTCCGCCGGGCACGGAGGCGGGCATCTACCGCTCGACAGTGGAGGCGACGCTTGCGTCGGGCGAGCGCCAGGAACTGAACCTGATGCTGACGGTGTTTCCGTTCTCACTGCCGCTGACCGAGCATCTTGCGGTGGTGACGGGTGTAGATTCGCGCAAGTTGCTGCGCAACCACCTGGAGGTTGGCGGGCAGCCTTACGCTCCGGAGCATCTGTCCTCGGACGATCCGGCATACAAGCAGGCTGTTGAGGTTCTCGACGGTACGATTCGATTGCTGCACGAGCATCGCTGCAGCGCGATGCTGACCGATCTTCAACCAGAAAAGCATCTCGACACGCAAGGGCGGCTTACGCTGGACTGGGCTGACTACGACCGGCTGGTGGGATCGATTCTCGACGGCACGGCGTTTGAGAATCGCATCCCGGTGCTGGCATGGCCGATGCCGGTGGACGATCGCAACCCGGCACCGGATTTGTATGGGGGCTGGGGCTCACAGGCGTACGGACAGATGCTGACGGAGTATCTGCGGCAGTGCGTGGCGCACTTCAAGGAGCGCGGCTGGCTGGACCGGCACTTTGTGTACATTCCGCTGCCACCGGCGACGAAGCTGGCGAGTTCGTACAGTCAGTTTGCGTGGCTGGGCAGCGTGATCAAGCGTGCCGATCCGCGGTTGTCGTTGGTCTGCGATCTGCCGCCGCAGCCGATGCGGCTGTTTGGAGCGGTTGACGATCATTACCAGGATGTCGCGCAGTGGGTCGGGGTGTGGGCGCCACCGGCGAGCGTGGACGAGCGCGACACCCTGGAAGCGAACAAGGCTGCCGGGCGGCGTATCTGGCTGCGCCCCGATCGCCCCCCCTACTGCGGTTCTTTATCGTTGATTGCGCCGGCGGTTCACGCCCGGAGTTTGGCTTGGCAGGCTTATCGCTTTGGTTGCAGTGCGATCTTCCTGCCGCGGATCACGGATTGGCCGGACGGCAAGCCGGGCGAAGCGGTGTCGGCGATCACATCAGCGGCGGACACGGCCAACATGTTGTTGTGGCCTGGCAAGCCGTACGGGTTGAGCGTTCCTGTGCCCAGTATTCGTCTTAAGCGTATCTTTCGCGGGGTGCAGGATTACGAGTACCTTTGGGTGCTTGGGCACAATCAGCGGCCGGCGGTTGCGGATCTGATTGCGGCGGATTTGTTCGCGTTCGGTGGGACGGGCTGCTACGGCGAGAATATGCTGGATTCGCGGCCGAACGGCTGGGTGCAGAATCCGGCGGCGTGGTCGCTGGCTCGTTCGCTGATGGGCAGGGAGATGGCCTCGGCCGTCGAAGTGGCGGATGCAGTGCCCAGCTCGCAACCTGCGCAAGCTGAAGCATCCTTTCTCGACTTTGCACACCAGTTGGACTGGCGGCGACATGTCGAGGGCGTACGCCGCGTCAACACGTACGTGGAGGGCGTTCGCGTTCGCCTTGCGCCTGAGCGGCAGGAGAAGCCGATTTCTATCCGTGCCACAACTGTGACCTTCAATGCCACGCGTGAGGACTATAGCGGCCAGTTGTCGACGGCGGATCTGCCGGCGGGAGTGGAAGCGGGGCCCAAGCCGGCGTCAATCGAAGGGCTTCGGCCGGATCGCACGACTATTCGGGAAGTGGAGAGTATTGCCGCCAGCATTCCGACCAACGTCGACGGGTTGCTTGACCTCAAGTTCCTGGCGGTGCCCGCAAAGGGCAAGCCGGTGGAGGTGCCTGCACGGCTGTGCGTGTTGACCGCTCAGCGGCTGGTCAAGCCGATTACGCTTGACGGGCAGTTGAATGATTGGCCTCTGGCGAGCAACAATGCCGCGGGAGATTTTGTGCTGGTCGGGGCGTTGGACGTGCCCAAGGTTGGCCGGCCAAGTGCGGATCGCCCGTCGCAGCAGACCAACGTGTTTGCCGGGCATGATGACGCATATCTGTACCTGGCGTTCAACTGCCAGGACGACCGCATGGGCGAGCGGATCATAAGCCACAGCAATCAGGTCAAGTACGACGATCTGTGGCCCACAGGCGAAGACGTGCTGGAGGTAGTGCTGGATCCGAGCGGGTCGGCGCTGGAGCCGCAGGATTTGCTGCACATTGCGGTCAAGGCCAACGGTGCGGTGATCACCGAGCGCGGTGCGCCTTGCCTGGCGCGGATCGGCGGGCATGGCGAGTGGGCCGGTGATGTGACCGCGGCGGTGGACGATCATTCGGTGCCCGGGCGTTGGATGGCGGAGATTCGCATTCCGCTGGCCAGCCTGGGTAAGCTCGCACCGGTGTGGGGCATCAACTTTGCGCGGTATCAAGCCCGGCTGGGCGAATATTCGACGTGGTCTGGGGCGCGGCGGTACCTGTACAGCCCGGCATCGCTGGGGAATATTCAGTTGGGGAAGTGAGGAAGAAAGCTGCCAGCTATCGGCTATCAGCTTTCAGCCTCATTCTTTTCACTCTATCGATAGGTTTTGAAGATTGCGAAGCCGCGAGCGGCTGGGGTGCGCCCGCAAATGGGATGCCCTGCAATAAATGGATGGTGGGTGCGTTGGAGCGGTTAGTGCGGGGATGCCTTATGGTTTGGAGGAGCGGCAATGCGGCGAAATCTGCTGGTTCGGGGTGTGTTGGGGTTCGCGGCGATCTATCTGGCGGGGACGGCATATGCGGCGGAGCGGCCGAATATCGTCGTCATCCTGGCGGACGATCTGGGGTACGGAGGGTTGAGTTGCCAGGGCGGGGATCTGCAGACACCGCACATCGATTCGCTGGCCGGGAGCGGTATTCGCTTCACCAACGGGTATGTATCGTGTCCGGTGTGCAGTCCGACGCGTGCGGGGCTGAATACAGGGCGGTATCAGCAGCGCTTCGGGCACGAGTTTAACCCTGGTCCGCCGAGCGAGCTCACGGTGGAGTTTGGGCTGCCGCTGAAAGAGGTAACCATTGCCGATCGGCTCAAGGCTGCAGGTTACACGACGGGGATGTTCGGCAAGTGGCACCTGGGCAGCAGCAGAGATCGGTTGCCGCCGAGCCGAGGGTTTGAAGAGTTCTTCGGGTTCCCGGGCGGTGCGCACGACTATCTGCGGGCAATGGTGGGTACGCCGAACTCGATCATGCGCGGCTACGAGCAGGTGAACGAGAAGGAGTACCTGACCGACGCGTTTACGCGGGAGGCGGTGGCCTTCATCAATCATCACGCCAAGGACGCCCAGCCGTTCTACCTGTATCTGCCTTACAACGCGGTGCACACGCCGATGGAGGCAATTGAAAAGTACATGCAGCGATTCACGCGGATTCAGGACCCGCTGCGTCGCAAGCATGCCGCGATGTTGGCGGCATTGGATGACGGCGTCGGGGCGGTGGTGGATGCGCTGCACAAGAACGATCTGGACGAGAAGACGATTGTGTTCTTCCTGAGCGACAATGGCGGGCCGACGCACTCGAACACGTCGAGCAACAAGCCGTTGCGCGGCTACAAGGGGCAGGTGCTGGAAGGCGGCATTCGCGTTCCGTGGATGGTATCGTGGAAGGGGCATCTGCCGGCGGGCAAGGTTGACGATCGTCCGGTGATTCAGCTGGACATCATGCCGACGGCGGTGGCGCTGGCGGGCGGGAGCTTGCCGACGGATCGGCCGATTGACGGCGTGAACCTGATGCCGTACCTCACAGGAGCCAAGAGCGGCGTGCCGCACGAGATACTCTTCTGGCGGATGGGGCCGCAGGCGGCGGTGCGCAAGGGGGACTGGAAGTTGGTGCGGCGTGAGGATGCACCTGGGCAGGACAAGGCGGCTGGGAATGCTGCAGCAGGCAGGAAGGCGGGCGGCCGGCGGAGAGCGGCGGTGGCGGATGATGATTCGGGCTCCAAAGGTGTGAACGGCATCGGGCCGGCGGGGTCGGTGTATTTGTTTAACCTGGCCAAGGACATTCATGAGGACAAGAACCTTGCGGAAGAAAATCCCGAGAAGGTGAAGGAACTCTCGGCGGCGCTGGGCAACTGGGAAGCACAGTTGGCCAAGCCGTTGTGGCAGGGGAAGGCCAAGTTTCGGGCCAACGGCGGAGCGAAGGCCGGCAAGGCGGGGAAGCAAGGCGGGAAGGGAAAGGGGCGGCGCGCGGGCAACATTTGAAGATGTCTCGCGCAAAGGCGCCAAGAGCGCGAAGAGGAAAGCTGAGGGGAAGGAAACCCGGCGCTACGAGCGGCTGGGGGATGCGAAGCCGCAAGCGGCGGAAGAGCGAAGCGTCACGGTTAGGTGTATGTTTTTCGTGACGTTTTAGTGTCACGCATGCAGAGTTCGCGGGACGGGAATCCCGCAAGAGTGAGTGCGGGAGGGATTCCCGCACTAGCGGTTCTCTCCCGCACTAGCGGTTCTCTCCCGCACTAGAA
>JBJKSL010000663.1:0-11557 GCA_046704145.1 Phycisphaerae bacterium | reverse complement strand
CATGAGCGAGGCGTAGCTGCTCAGGCGGGGCGTGCCTCTGGCAGGGGGCCTGTGAGAGGGGCGGAAACCTCGATGGCGGCCACCGGTGCGTGCTTGGGTTTGGGCAAGTCGGGAACCGAGGGCGTGTATTCCGGGACGATCGACTGCAGCAGTCCGCGAAGTTCTTCAGCTGCTGCGGCGTTCATCCGCGAGGCCAGCGTGCGAATGCCGGCGCAGACATGCTCGAAGTCCTCGGGCCGTTTCTTGATGATGCCGATCTTCGGGTGGGCGGTGCGCGCGACGTCCTCTCCGGTGATGGAGAGTTCCTCGAAGAGTTTCTCGCCGGGGCGGATACCGCTGAACTGGATTTCGATGTCTTCGTTGGGACGCAATCCGCTCAGCGTGATCAAATCCATGGCGAGCTGCACGATTTTGACAGGCTCGCCCATATCCAGCAGGAAGATTTCGCCGCCTTGGCCCATGGCTCCGGCTTGCAGCACGAGCTGTGAAGCTTCCGGGATAGTCATGAAGTAGCGGGTCATCTCCGGATGGGTGACGGTCACCGGGCCGCCGCGAGCGATCTGTTCCTTGAAGATGGGCACCACGCTGCCGCTGGATCCGAGGACGTTTCCGAAGCGAACGGTGACGAACTCGGTGCTGCCTGGGTGGTGCTCGCGCAGCTGTTGGACGTACATTTCAGCCACGCGTTTGCTGCAGCCCATGACGCTGGTGGGATTGACGGCCTTGTCCGTGGAGATCATGACGAACTTGGCCACACCGGCTTCGAGGGCGGCGTCTGCGAGATTCTGCGTGCCGAGAATGTTGTTCTTGACGGCCTCGCCGGGGTTCCACTCCATCATGGGCACGTGCTTGTGCGCAGCGGCGTGGAAGATGGCGGTTGGCTTTTGAGTTTCGAGAATATGGCGGATGCGCTGCTTGTCCGCGATATCCGCGATGCAGGGTACCCGGACGAGCTCGGGGAAATTACGCTCCAGTTCGCGGTTGATCTCGAAGAGGGCGTTTTCCATTCGCTCGGCAAGCAGCAGTCTACGCGGTTTGAAGCGCGCGATCTGGCGGCACATTTCCGAGCCGATCGAGCCGCCGGCGCCGGTGACCATGATCACCCGATCGCGGATGTAGTCGCCGATGCCTTCGATATCGAGCGTCACGGGGTCGCGGCCGAGGAGGTCCTCGATGTCGACCGGCCGGATTTGGCTGACCTGGACCTTGCCTTCGATGAGGTCCGTCACCGCGGGTACCGTGCGGAACCGCAGGTTCATGCCCTGGCAGAGCCCGATGAGATGGCGGATCTTCTTCTGGGGCGAGGAGGGCAGGGCGATGAGAACTTCGTCCACGTCGTGCTGTTGGCAGACGTCGCGAATCTGCTCCGTGGTACCCAGGACATCGATCCCGCGGATTCTGGCACGCTGCTTGGAGGCGTCATCATCGAGGAAGCCGATCACCCGGTAGCGATCCTCGGAGGTGCGGACGATCTCGCGCAGGATCGAATCCGCCGTGTCGCCGGCACCCACAATGAGCAGGCGGGTTTGAGAGGCGACGCTGAGGGGGCGCAACTCCTCATAGTAGAAGCGGTAGCCGATACGGGCAGCCGAGATGCTTGCAATGGTCAGCACCCAGTCCAGGAGGAAGACCGAACTGGGGACCCAGTAGGTCATGTCGCCATCAGGGGGCGGGTAGATCCGCAGCCAGGCGGCGGCGTACACGGCTACCACGCACAAGAAGATGCTTATGTGCGAGGCCTTGGTGATGGAGAACAGGTCGCGCAGACCGACGTATCTCCACGAATCGCGGTAGAGCCCAAGAAGCCCGAAGGCGGTCAGTTTGATCGCCAGGGTCAGCGGCAGATAGGTGAGATACTCGCGGAGAAACCAATTGTGGCGGACGATTTCTCCAGGGCCGAAACTGGTTTCGGTGTAGAGCTTGAAGTCGTACCGGAGGCAAAACGAGAGAAACAGCGCTAAGGAGAACAGCGCGGTGTGGGCGAGGACCGAGACCAGAGTCCGATAGCGGGCTCGCCAAGCCGACCCCTTATCGTGCTGTTGCAGCTGGTGCATGCGTTCTTAAGGCATCCTTCTGCAGGCCATGTGACGCTCTGGCCCGACGGCTCAAATGATCTATCGTCCAATCGGAAATCTACATCAAGATCGAACTTCTTCCAATCTCCGTGGACAGGCTGCTTGATCAAGGCGACGGCTGTGTGCCGGCCGGGATCGGTACGGGGCTGGCCAACTCGTTGCTCGTGGAGTCTGCGAACTGGGGCCGGTGCATAAGCTCCGCATCCTGAAGAAGTTGCGCCAGGCCGCCGAGCCGGCCGCCGTTGGCTTCGATCTTCTTGGCTTCTAAGATCGCGTTACTTCGTCGCCCTCGTCCCCACTCGACCATGGCCAGGAGAGCTCTCGCCGCAGCGGAATCGGGACTCTGGGCGGCCATGGCCTCGATCTGCTGGTTGTGCTGGAGATAATCGGGATCCACCCAGCCCGGGCCACGAGCAGCGGCCTCTTCGGGCGTGACATAAAGCTGGCCGATGGTGCTGACCCGGTTTTCATCGAAGATGCGGTTCAGGACGTCGGGATATTGGGCTCGGCCCGTTCTGGGGTTGGGTGTAAGCAGCCAGGCCAAGCACTCGCCGGCAGAGGAGTACTGGCCTGCGGCGATGCCGGCATAGACCATGACGAGTTTGACGTAGGCGCGTTCTTCGGGGGCATCCAGGCTGGCGTTTTCCGCGAGGTTGAAGGTCCGCAAGGCGTCGAGATACTCGCCGTTGCTGAGAGCAGTCCACCCACGCTGCATGTAGGCATTGCGCCGTGCCGTGAGGTGGTTGTCCACCAGTTGTTCGAGCGTTAACCGCACCCCCGAGTCAGCCTCGGTTTCGGTTTTGGCGTCCGCGGCAACCACTGGAGCATACAGGGTGGTTGAATCGTTTGCGGAGAAGTCGTTCGCCGCTTCGGGTGACAGCCAGTTGAGATAGTCTGCTGTCAGCTTTAGTGGATTGGGGCCTTTGAGCGTCTGAATGGCCTTACCCTGCTCCTGAAGGGTAGATCTGAGCATCAGGCCGGCCAAGCTCTTGCCAAGAAGCGGTCGCGAAAGGCCGGCGGTGCCGAGTCCGTTCGGCGGTATTACGGGAGTCGACATTCGACTCTTCGAAGCCAGAGATTGGGCGCCGCCTTGAGGATCGTAGGGGCTATTGAACCCTTGGTAGCCCATACCCGGCCGGCGGTAAGAGCGTCTCCCGGCACCGTAGCGACCACCGAGGCTTTTTGACATGTCCGCGTAGGAATTCGTCAGGTTTCGCGAAGACCTGCTTGGGGACGTAGTGTCCCCCAACCATCCACCGACCCGCCCGAAACTCTGCTGCATATAGGTTGTGCCGTTGCTCAGAGAAGGCCTCCGCGCCAACCCGCGCATCTGCGCCAGGGCGGGGCGGGAGCAGACGAGCAGCAGCAAGAGGCAGAGGAAGGGGGCAACAGTGGTCGCTGGCCGGGCTCGCGTGCGGTTGAATCGAGAAATATCGGCCCCGACTTGCATGGAGTCCTCTTCTCTTCAGGGCAGTAGATGCCCTCGCCCAAACGGCCCTGCAGTAACTCTAAACCACAAGTTCTACTGAATCAAGTTATCGACAGTTCAGCCGTAAAACTCCGGACATCTGTAAGTGCCGACAGTTTAAGATGTTGCATTTGCGGAATGGCTGGGTTCGGGCTTGTGAGTGTCTCAAAAGCGTGGACGACCGGCCCGGAAGAGTTCTGCGGGTGCGGCCGGGCCGATCTTGACGCCTCTTTTTTTTCACAGGCGTAGAGAGGGCAGGTTGGCCAATCATTGCCGGGATTCAGGTGAATCGTGCAGCGTGCGCTACTATACTGAAGAAGGTCCAGTCCTCGGCACTTCAGAAGGTCGCCAGTATCTGGCCTGTGGATCTATTGTCGGCGGCGGGGAGAATTCTGCCTCTTTCCTTTATCTCGTGAACTCTTTGGGTGATCAGGCCGTGGATCCCGAGCACCACGAAAAGGCTGCGGAACTCAGCCACATATGTTTTGCGGGCAGCGATCCTCCGCGGCGTGTTCGCGTGCGTCGTTCGCCTCGCGCGCCGATTATGGCTGTTCGGGGGCCAAGGCGGAACTCTACAGAGTGCGGGGGCGAAGGAGCGGATGCCTTTCTCCTTTGGCTTTTCCAGCAGTTCGGTTTGGACGCAACGGATTACCGGAGTTCAGCGCTTCGCAGGCGTCTGCCGGCCTGTCTGCGTGCCCTGCGCGTGTGCTCAGTAGCAGAGGCCAAGCGACTACTGGAAATTCGGCCGGAAATGTTGCCCGTGGCCGTCAACGCTGTGCTGATCGGCGTGAGTTCCTTCTTCCGCGATCCGCCCGTGTTCAAGTATCTGCGTTCGAGGGTTCTGCCTGAGCTGCTGCGTAATCGGGACAGCTTGCGAGTGCTCAGCGCGGGGGTTGCGACGGGGCAAGAGCTTTACTCGGTCGCCATGCTTCTGGAGGAGAGGGGCGCGCTCGAAGGCAGCTATCTGCTGGGGGTGGACTGTCGCGGCGAGGCCATTGCTCAGGCGCGAGCGGGCGTGTTCAGTGATGCGGGGTTGGCGGGCATGGATGCGGGCTGGCGAGAGCGTTTCTTCGAGCAGGTCAAAGATCAGTGGGTCGCTTCAAACACTTTGCGCAAGGCGTTACATTGGAAAGCTTGCGATCTGTTTTCCGGGACCGTTTCGGAACCATGGGATGTAATCCTGTTCAGGAACGTCGGCATCTACCTCGAGCGATCCCGTGCAGAGTCGCTTTGGGCTGGTCTGGCTGCTCAGCTCTCAGTCGGTGGCATCTTCGTGACCGGCAAAGCTGAGCGGCCTCCTTCTGTGTTGCCGCTGGTTCGCCTGGCGGCATGCGTGTATCGAAAGACAAGTTGATGCGGGAGACTTTTGCATGAGAATTTGGGCCAAGATCACGGCCGGGTTCGTTCTTGCCCTGCTGATGATTGCGGCGTTGGACATCGCCGCCTACCGCAGCATTGAACATCAGAAGGCCGCCACCTCGTCGATGGTGAATACGCAACAGGTTCTGGGACACCTGGAGGTTACCCTTTCACGCATCAAGGATGCCGAAACCGGTCAGCGTGGATACATCCTCACCGGCAAGCAGGATTACCTCGAGCCCTACAAAGCTGCCGTGCAGGACATCCCCCAGAGGTTGACTGCTCTGGGCGGATTGGTTTCCGCTGATCCCGCCCAGCAGCAGGATCTGGCTCAGCTCAAAGCGTTGACGAAAGAGAAGTTTGACGAACTCGCAAGCACGGTCGAGGCTTACAGATCGGGCGGACGGGAAGCGGCCTTGCCGATCGTTCTGAGCGATCGCGGCCGGGAACTGATGGGCCAGATCCGCGCGGTAGTTGGCCGCATCAAAAGCCGCGAGCAGGCCTTATTGACCACGCGGACAGAGAGAGCGGCATCCACAGCACGAGAGACAACGTGGATTATCGCGGGGGGCTTGCCGTTTTCACTGCTGGCCTTGGGTTTGATCGCAGCTTGGCTGACGCGGCACATTGCTCCACCGCTGATGGCCATGACGCGTACGGCGGATCGCATCTCGCGCGGCGAGTTGGTGGTTGAGAAGCTGCGCGCAGGTCGCCGCGACGAAGTCGGCATGCTGCAGGTTAGTTTTGTGCAGATGACCGGCTGGTTGCGCGGCATGAGCGAAGCCGCCCGGCAGATTGCGGCCCGCGATCTGTCCGTTTCCATCACGCCTCAGTCCGAGCAGGACGAACTCGGCCACTCCTTCGCGACCATGGTCACCAACCTGCGGACCATGACCGGCGAGTTGATCAAGCAGAACGACGAGTTGCTTGAGCGTGAGGAAGAAATCGGCCGGCAGAATGAGTCGTTGCAGCAGCAGACCGAGGAACTGACCCAACAGACCGAGGAACTGACCCAGCAGAACGAGGAACTTCAGGAGCAGTCGGAGGAACTGGACCGGCAGGCAGAGGAACTGCAGGCGCAGGCGGAGGAATTGCAGTCCCAGGCCGAAGAATTGCAGGCCACCAACCACGAGCTTGGCCATCGGGAATCGATGCTGCAGACCATCCTGAGTTCGCTGAAGGATGTGCACGACGAGCGCGGAATCCTGGAGAAGATCTGCGCATCGCTGAAACTGCTTATGGGTGAATGCGCCGTTGCCGCAGCCGTTGTGGAGCAGATAGGCGGGGACCTGGTGGTGCACACGCGCAGCGGCCTGGACGACCTGGCAGAGGATCACTGGCCGTTTTCAAAGTCCTTCGCGCGGGTGGTCATGCAGGAGAACAGGACGGGCTACTGCGAGGATTTGAGCAATCGCCCGGATCTGATTGTGCCGCGTCCTGGAGATACTGTTTTTCGATCCGTGCTGGCCAGCCCGTTGCGTTTGGAGGGCACGCCTTTCGGTGCGGTGGAGGTTTACTCCACGGCAACTCAGCAGTGGACCACCGAGCACTTCCGGATTGTGGAATGGGTTGCGGGGCAATGCTCGATGGTTCTGCAGATGCAGCGTTTGCAGGCCGAACGCGAGCGCGCCGCGGTGACCAAGGCTCGGCTGGCGTCCATCGTTGAGTCGTCCGACGACGCCATCATCAGCAAGTCGCTGGAGGGAGTGATTCTCGACTGGAACACCGGTGCCGAACGGATGTTCGGTTATCGAGCCGAGGAGGTGGTTGGCAAGCGCCTTTCCGCACTCATGCCGGCCGACCGCGTCGATGAAGAGGACGAAATTCTGGCACGGCTGAGGCATGGCGAGAGGATCGACCACTTTGAGACCGTGCGGATCGCCAAGGACGGACACAGGATCGATGTGTCCGTGACCATTTCGCCGCTCAAGGACCAGAAGGGGCAGATCGTCGGGGCTTCGAAGATTGCTCGCGACATCACCGATCGCAAGAAGGCCGAGCAGGCCTTGCGCGAGAGCGAAGCCCGCGTTCGCCAGAAGCTGGAGAGCATTCTGTCTCCGGAAGGCGATCTCAGCGATCTCGAGCTTCAGGACATCATTGATGCCCCCGCGATTCAGTCGCTGATGGACGACTGCTACGAGCTGACCGGCATGCCCATGGCGGTGATCGATCTGGAGGGCAAGGTGCTGGTCGGCGTGGGCTGGCAGGACATCTGCACCAAGTTCCACCGGGTCAATTCAGAGACTTGCCGCCACTGCATTGAAAGCGATACCCAACTTACCGCAGGGGTGGCTCCGGGAGAGTTCCGCCTGTATCGCTGCAAGAACAACATGTGGGACATCGCCACGCCCATCCTGATCGGCGGCAAGCACGTGGGCAACGTGTTCTCCGGGCAGTTCTTCTTTGAGAATGAAACGCCGGACCGCAGCCTGTTCTGCTCGCAAGCTCAGCGTTATGGCTTTGACCAGGATGCTTATCTGTCCGCCCTGGATCGTGTTCCGCGATTTACTCGTGCGAAGGTGGACGTGGGCATGTCCTTCTTCGTGAAGCTGGCGGACATGATCTCCCTGTTGAGTTACGGCAATCTGAAGCTGGCACGGTCCCTGGCCGATCGGGATAACCTGACCGAGTCCTTGCGCAAAAACGAGCAAAGGCTGTCTCGGTTGAACCGCACGCTGACTGCGCTGAGTGCCAGCAATCAAGCCATGATGCGGGCCAGGGAAGAGCAGGAATATCTGCATGAGGTCTGCCGAATCGTGGCGGAGGACTGCGGCCACGCGATGGTCTGGATCGGTTATGCCGAGGAGAACGCGGGGAAGTCGGTTCGCCCGGTGGCCGCGGCCGGCTTCGAAGAGGGCTATCTCGAAACCTTGGGCATCTCGTGGGCGGATACTGCGCGGGGGCGTGGGCCGACGGGGACGGCCATCCGTACGGGTGAGCCTTACCTCTGTCGGAGCATACTCACGGATCCACAGCTGGCCCCGTGGCGAGAGGAGGCAAGGAAACGCGGGTATTCTTCGTCGGTTGCCCTGCCGCTGACCATCGAGAATCGGTCCATCGGCGCGCTGACCATCTATTCGGGCGAGGTTGACGCATTTTCCGAAGATGAGGTGCGGCTGCTCAGGGAGCTGGCCGACGATCTGTCTCACGGCATCGCGGCGATTCGCGGCCAGGCGGCTCGCCAGCGGGCGGAGGAAGCCTTGCGAGCCAACGAGGAGCAGTTGCGACGCCGGGCCGAGGAGTTGGAGAAGGTGATGAACGTGGTGCCGGTGGCGATCTGGATCGCTCACGATCCGCAGTGTCGTCACATTACCGGCAATATCACGGCCAACCAGTTTTACGACGCGCAACCGGGAGAAAACGTGTCTTCCGGGGCTGAAAACCCGGCCACTGCGCACCGCCGCTTTTTCCGCCAGGGGCGGGAGTTGACTATTGAAGAACTTCCCATGCAGTACGCGGCTGCCCAGGGCGTGGAGGTTCGCAACAGCGAACTGGATGTTCTGTTGCCGAACGGTAAACGCTTCTCGATGTTGGGCTCTGCCCTACCCTTGCGCGATGGTGAGGGCAACGTGCGTGGATGCCTGGCGGCCTTCCTGGACATCAGCGAACGCAAGCGGCTGGAGGAAGAGCGGCTGGAACTGCTGGAGGCGGAGCGCGCCGCCCGCGGCGAGGTCGAACGCGTCAACCGCATGAAGGACGAGTTCCTCGCCACCGTATCGCACGAGTTGCGAAGTCCGCTGGGGGCGATTGTGGGCTGGGCAGGTCTGTTGGCCAAGGGCAAGGTCGAGGTGGAGAAGGCCACCGGCATCATCCGTCAGAGTGCAGCCAGCCTGACCCAGTTGGTCGAGGATCTGCTGGACATGAGCCGTATCATCTCAGGCAAGGTTCGGCTCAATTGCGAGTCCATCGACGTGGTGCAGATCATCAACAACGTGGTGGAAAGCGTGCAGTTCACCGCCCAGGCCAAGTCCATCCACGTGGCGGTTTCTTTTGAGCCGCAATTGCAGCCGCTGGAGTGCGACCCCAACCGCGTGCAGCAGATCGTGTGGAATTTGCTCACGAATGCGATCAAGTTTACGCCTGAGGGCGGGCTGGTGATGGTGAGCGTCAGCCAGACGCGGCACCATCTGTTCATCCGCGTGCAGGATAACGGCAAGGGCATCGCGCCAGAGTTCCTGCCGCACATTTTCGAGCGCTTCCGCCAGCAGGACGGCAGCATCGCACGCCACCATGGCGGGCTCGGTCTGGGGCTGGCCATCGTCAAGCACTTGGTGGAGTTGCATGGGGGCGAGGTGTCCGTCGGGAGTGAGGGGCAGGGCAAGGGGGCGACCTTCACCGTGAGCCTGCCTTTTGGAATCCGGCCGGCAGAAGCATCGCCGGGTGTGCAAATCGGTTCGACCCCGCTGAAAAAAGAGAGTGATGTCAGCGAACATGCTCTGGAGGGGCTAAAGGTTCTGAGCGTCGATGATGACCCCTATTGGAGAGAGTTGGCGGAGCGTTCGCTCTCGGATTATGGCGCGATAGTACGGACGGCTGGTTCTGCGAGTGCTGCGTTCGGACTTCTGGATGAGTTCCGGCCGGACGTGCTGATCAGTGATGTCGGCATGCCCGGCGAAGATGGCTTTGCATTCATTCGACGGCTGCGCGCCGCCGGCGGGTGGAAAGCCGGTCTGCCCTGCATCGCGGTTACTGCGCTGAGTCGGCCGGAAGATCGCGAACGGGCTCTGGAGGTGGGCTTTGACGATCACGTGGGCAAGCCGTTCGACCCCGGTTCGTTGTGTGTGGCGGTCACGGCCTTGGTGAAGTCGCGACAGTCGGAGGAGTAGGGGTGTGGCCGGTTCTCTCTGGCACGTTGTAGCCCAGCCGCCTCGGCTGGGGATTTCGGGTTCTGAACACACAGCGGCTGTGCCACTCTGAAAATCTTGCGACAACGCTACGGGCGGATAGAATACGCTCGACCCAGGCAACTCCCTTCCGACGTTTCATCCACGATTGGTATCGTTCATGCCACATTGGGATCCCGCGGATTATCAGCGTAATTCATCTGCTCAGCAGGCGTGGGCTCGTGAGTTGATCGGCCGTCTGCGCCTGCAGCCCCACGAGCGGGTGCTGGACATCGGCTGCGGCGACGGCAAGGTCACTGCGGAGATCGCCGGCCTGCTGTCGGCGGGTTCGGTGGTGGGGGTCGACAACTCGGCTGAGATGATCCGCTTCGCCCGGCTGGAATTCCCCACCGTTCGTTGTCCGAACCTGCGGTTTGAGGTCGCGGACGCGCGCGAATTGCACTTCGAGAGCGAGTTTGACGCGGTGTTCTCGAATGCGGCCTTGCACTGGATCGTCGATCATCGACCGGTGCTGGCGGGCATCTCGCGAGCCCTGCGTCCGGGCGGACGCATGCTTCTGCAGATGGCTGGGCAAGGCAACGCGGCCGGCATTCTGTCTGTTCTCGATGAGATGTTGCCGACACGTGAATGGCACGAATTCTTCGGCGATGACTTCGCCTTCCCGTACGGCTTCTATGGCCCGCAGGAATATGGCCCATGGCTCGCAGAGGCGGGTCTGCAGGTACAGCGCGTGGAGTTGATCCCCAAGGACATGGTGCACGCAGATGCGGATGCAATGGCCGGTTGGATTCGCACGACCTGGCTGCCCTACACCGAGCACGTGCCCGTTGAGTTGCGGCCGGCATTCGTTGCAGAAATTGTTGACAGATATGTGTCACGCAATCCGCCGGATGCTGCGGGGCAGATTCACCTGCGCATGGTTCGGCTGGAAGCGGAGGCCGTCAAACCGCATATCCAAAGTTGAGAAACATCGAACGCGCAATCCTGGCGATCGGCAATAACGGGAAAAACGCGATACTTATCGGACCGTCCGCCTGGCGGTTTTTCACCCCATTTGCGGAGCTATCCGTTGTTTCCAGATTGCCTGGTTTCATCTTCCGTTTCAGCCTGAGCGTAAACTCCGCCACGTCGACCGCATTTGGGGGAAACTGGAGAGCGTGCGCGGAGGAGCCTGCGTTTTCAGGTTTTTTGCTGCAACAATTTGGCCTTCGCCGATGTCTATATATCACATCACGCGGGCCTGTGAATCGCGTACGCATTTGCGTGTTTGTGCACGCGGTGGATGCCACGTAAGTCTTTCCGGGCAGTGCTTGGGCCGCCGCGGCGGAAACTAGTTTCAACTGCGCTCGGTATAGTTTTTTGAGCACGGGGATTGGCGATGGCAGCAGAACAAGCGAGCACTCATCAATGGCAGATGGACAGCTTGCGCACCAGGCTGGAAATCAGTGTGATTGTTTATCGCTGCAAGCTGTGTGGCTGTCTGCAGATCAAGGACGGCGGTCCGGATGCTCCCAGCGTGTTCAAGCCCTCGTACGCTGGCTGGAATCCCTTCCGCACGTTACCCGAGGAGCCTCCCTGTCAAAGGCAACTCTTGCCTCCCGCGGATTTTCCGCACGTGCCGCCATCGCTGGTTGCGGGCCGCCTTGGTTCGACGGCCACAGTTCAGGCTTGACGCTGTTCGCGATTCTGCGGGCCAGGTATCCTCTTCAAGGACCGAGGCAACTTGTTGCCGTCAATCTGTGTCAACAAGTCGACGCGGTCATGAGAGAGAATCAAGGTGCATTCACGAGTTGACGCGGTCCTAAGAAAAG
>JBJKSL010000662.1:0-3361 GCA_046704145.1 Phycisphaerae bacterium | reverse complement strand
GTCTTCGGGCAGGGCTCCACGCCGCGGAGAGACCTGGACCGCGTGGCCTTCCTGATGCAGACCGAGAAGGACTTCTTCGACGGCATGTACGCGTACATCAAGAAGGACCTCGGCTGCAAGGCGCTGGTGACCGGCACGATCGTGTTCGGCCCGGCCGGGCTGTACGGCCAGAGCGGCATGGACTACCTCGACGGCCACGCGTACTGGCAACATCCGCAGTTCCCGCACCGCGCGTGGGACCCGGTCGTTTGGCTGGTGCAGCAGAAGGCGATGGTGCTGAATCCCGCCAAGTCGCCGCTGTTTGGACTGGCGTGCGAGCGAATGCTGGGCAAGCCCTTCACAGTCAGCGAGTACAACCACCCCGCCCCCAACGACTACCAGGCCGAGTGCGTGCCGATGATCGCGACCTTCGCGGCCGCGCAGGACTGGGACGGCGTGTGGCTGTTCGCGTACTCGCACACCGGCGCGGCCCCGGGGCAGGATCACTTCGACAACTTCTTCGACATCCACGCCAACCCGGCCAAGTGGGGCTTCGTGCCGGCCGGCACGGCAATCTTCCGCCAGGGCGCAATGCCGCCTCTGGCCAAGGCGCACGTGACAAGCCTGTCGGCAGGCAAGAACATTCTGGACGATCTTGCCGCCCTGGCACTTGGCCACTACGACCTCAAGAGTGCGGTAAAGGATGTTGCCAAGATCGACTGGCAACAGATGCTCAGCCAACGGATGTACGTGAGCCTGGCCAAGGATGACAAGGCGCCTTCGGATGTGCGCGGCGGCACGGACCGCATCGAGTGGAGTGGTGGCGCGGACGGTTACCTCGAAATCCCGGACGGCAGCATCAAACTCTACGTAGGCGGCGTGCAAAGGGTCGTGGGCAAGCTGGCGGTAATATGGCTATCTGAACCTTCCTTCGGCGCCATCACGGTCACCGCGATGGACGGCAAGCCGCTCAAGGACAGCAAGAAGGTGCTGGTAACGGCATGCGGGCGCTGCGAGAACACGGGCATGAAGTTCAGCGCTGACCGCCGCACCGTCGGCCGCGATTGGGGCAAAGGTCCCGTGCTGATCGAGCCCGTCAGAGGCGGGGTCATCCTGCCAGAAGGCAACTGGACGTGCAAGGCCCTCGGTCCGGACGGAGCACCAGCGAGCGACGTGCCCATGAAGAAGGCCAGTGTCCTGGAACTTTCGCCCGATGCCAAGACGATGTGGTACCTGCTGACGCGCTCGTGACAACACGAAAGGTCAAATGACAAATGCCAAATGACAAATAATGAAGGCAAGGTCTGTCTTCACTTTGTCATTTTGTCATTTGTCATTGCGCAAGCCGGTCAATCCTGCAGGCGGCATCGATCTTGATCGGCGGCAGCGGCAGCGCCAGATACTGCTGCACGCACGTCAGGTCTTCGGTACGGATCACCGAGCCATCCTCGGGGTCGATCCATTTAGCGCGGAATTTGCCGGGGCCGGTCTGCACGAACAGCGGGTTTTTCATCGTCACGGCCGAATTGTGGTCGGCGTAGTGGTGCACGTAGACAACCGTGACCTTGCCGTCGGTCATGGCATAGGTGCGGATCAGGTCGTGCTCGTTGGTCAGGCCCGAGGCCGTCGGCCGCACGTCTATCGGAATATCGCGGGTGAAATCATTGAGCACGCGGAAGTGCCTGCGGCTGTCGGCGCCGATGTAGGCGTTGGCGTTGCTCCTTGTCACCACGGGAATCTGACTGCCGCTCATGCCCCAGAACAGCACGCCGCTCTCGTTCATAAATGCCGTCCATGCGGCGATGCGCCACTTGACCGGGTCCACGTTGCTCCGGCCGCTCTGGTTGCCGAACTCGGTGTACTGCACCGGCTTGTTGTGCGACTTGTACATCGCCAGCTCTTTTGTCAGGTACTCGTCAACCTCGCGATCGGTGATGCCCTTGCCCATGTACTCGTGGACGGACAGTATCTGGCACCACGGCTGGCTGGGCCGCTGGTAGTTGGTGGTGACGATGTGGCCGTAAGGATCGGCGCTGCGGATAACCTTGGCCAGGTGCGCCAGGTAGTCGTCGGGCGCGTATGAATCCTCGTTGAAGATCTCCCAGATGTCCACGAAGCACCCGAACCTGGCGATGACGTAGCGGATGTACCGCTCCTGCAGGTCAAGGTTCGTGGCCTTCAGGCTCTTCCAGCCGCCCGCCTCGCGCCCCTTGCCGAAGACCGTGACAGGGTCGCCCCAGAGGCTCATGTCCTGGAAGATGATCAGTATCTCGCTCATGCCGTGGGCACGCTGCAGGCGGAAGACATCGTCCATCTTTGCGGCAAGGTCGGTGTCGTAGCGGTCGGCGGGGCCGCCCTTGGGAATCAGTGCAAGTGCGCAGCCGCTGGTTGTGCCCTGGCCAAGCTGCGTGCGGATCAGGTTCACTGCCCCATCGAACTCCTTGACCCACTGGGCGACGGGGATGGTGTTCCACGCGCGACCGCCGTAGCCGGCGGGTTTGGATGTAGCGAGCGGCCCGTCGAAGTCGACGTTGAAGTTGCCCGTCGTCTGGATTCCGACGGGATAGAACGGCGTGCCGTCGGCGTACTCCATGCGGAAGCAGTTGCGCCTGGAAAGCTGCAAAAAACCGTGGCCGTCGCGGCCCTTGCATGTGAAGCTGCCGCTTTGCCGCTGCACGCCCGATGGCGTGGTGAGCGCGGCCGCAAAACGCCACCGCCCTTCCTCGCGCGGCACGAACCGGATGCACCACAGGTCGCCACCATAGTAGAAGCCCTCGACCTCGACCCTGCGGCCGGAGGGGGATGTGAACTGAGCCGCGGCCTGGGCGTCGATAAACGGGTTGGCGAGCTTGTCCTTGCACACGAACTTAAGCTCGACGACATCGTTGGCGGCAACCGGCTGCGAACCGATTACGCTGGACGCGCCGCTACCTTTTGGACCCTGAGCTTGCGGCGAGCAGGAGACCAACGTAAGCATCGCAAGAGCCGCGAGCGAAAACTGCCAGTGCATGCTCTCTCCTTTGGCCAGCATTCGTCATTGTTCAAATTTCTCGGATGTAAACAGGAACACCTGCGTTCCGGGCTGCTGCCAGGCGTCGGGCGGCAGGTGGGCCTTCTCGGTGCAGCAGTAGGAGAGGAACTCGCGGGCGTTCCAGCCCTGGTCGGTGGCGACCTCCGGCAGGAAGCAGCCGGCCCGGTGGCCGCGAACGATGTAGACTCCGTGTACGCCCACCGTGAGCTCGCCCGGCCGCTCGGTGAGCGTCAGCTCGCTCAGCACCGAGACCTCGACGGTCAGTTGCGGCAGCTCCTGCGGCGTAATGGGGCGCATGACGAAGCGCGGGTCGGCCGCGGCAGCCTGCGCCATCTCGACGATGGTTTCGCC
>JBJKSL010000661.1:0-3964 GCA_046704145.1 Phycisphaerae bacterium | reverse complement strand
GGCTCCCGCCAGGCTGCGCCGCCAGTACAGCACCACGACCCCCACGAGCACGACCGCCGCCGCCACCATGCCCAGCACCACGTCAGATTGAAGGTGGGCTGCCGGCGAGAGGGCCGGGTACGACCAGATGGGGCAAAGGCTGTCAGGAGAGAAGAGATTTCTCATCACCACCCACGCCAGCCTGAACGGCGTGAGTATGTGCTCGATCAGCCCGACGTGAGCCATGGGCACTTCGTAGATGCGTGTGCGGTAACCCTCCATGTGGGTCTGAAAGCCGAAGACCAGGTAGCGGAAGAACATGAAGGTCGCACAAGCCAGCGCAAAACCGACGTGCGATGGTGCAAAAACGGTGCGCAGCCACTCAAGGAAAGGTCTCCGAGCCTCAGGCCCACCCGCAGCCACTGCAACGCGTCGGTGCCATAGATCGATGGCCATCAGTGCCGGCCAGAGAAAGATCGCATGCTCTTTGCTCATGACCGCCGCCAGCAGCAGGAGGCTGCTCACCACGATGTGGCCGACGCTACGCGGCCGACCGTTCGCCGGCGCGCGTATGTGCCGGGCGAGCAGCCAGACCCCGAGGCATCCGGCCAGCACCTCGCTCCGCCCATAAATCGGCACCACCGCCTCGCAGTGCACGGGATGTGTCGCAAAGAGCATGCCCGCCAGAGCAGCCGCCCCGGCACTGCCCGTGAGCCTCCAGGCCAGCACCGCCACGCCGATGCACGTCAGCACGTGCAAGGCGATATTCACCATGCGGAATCCGCGTGCTTGCAGCGGTTTGCCGCTCAAATCCGCGTTCAGCCGCCAGGAGAACACGGTCAGCGGCCGGTAGAGCTTGTCGGCGGACATCGCCTGCCAGTAGGGCTCCAGCCAGACGCGGTACCAGGGCAACAAGCCGTGGTTGGGCTGGGCGGTTACCGCCGAATTCCGCAAGACCACGAAATTGTCGTCGTAGATGAACTTGTAGTTCAGCGAAGGCAGAAACGTCATCAGCCCCAGCATCCCCGACGCGATACACGCCAGCAGCAGCCCCGCACGTCGCGGCCCGCGGCCCGCCTCCAGCCAAGGCTGCTTGGCAGAATCGGTACTAACGGTTGTGGAGGATTCGGACATTCAGCCTGCCTCTTCTGTTGATCTATACCCGTGACAAAGCATAAGCGTTCGGTCGGCGCGACGAAAGCCCCGCGATGCCTTGCAACCTGCCTGTCCGGACAGTATGTTTTCCGGGCTTGACATCGATTTTTGCACGCGTGTTGCTGCGGAGGACCGTTGGCGGCTCGCGAACAGGAGAATCACGACAATGGCCAAGATTCAGCTGCCAAAAAAGTTCGTCAGCAAATACCCGCACAAGTTCACCAAAGGAAAGCAGCGTTTCCTGTGCGGCAAGCGAATTCTGCCCAAACCGATCACCGGCAAGGAGAGTCTGCCCGACCTGATGGATTCGGTCTTCCTCGCCTACAACGCCGCCCGTCTGCAGGACGCCTGCCGGCTGTTCGCCGAACGCATGCTCGACCCCGAGGTCACCGTGGGCATGAGCCTGGCCGGAGCCCTCACCCCGGCGGGCCTGGGTGCTTCGGCGGTCATCCCGCTCATCAAGGCCGGCTACGTCGACTGGATCGTGGCCACCGGCGCCAACCTGTACCATGACATGCACCACGCCTTGAACCTGCCGCTGTTCCGTGGTTCGCCTTACTCTGACGACCCGCAACTCCGCAAGCTGGGCGTGGTCCGCATTTACGACATTCTGCTCGACTACAACGACGTGCTCATGCAGACCGACCACATCCTGCGTGAGATCCTCCAGCAGCCGGAATTCCAGAAGGAGATGGGTACCGCCGAACTGCACTACCTGCTCGGCAAGTACTGTGCAGAGTTCGAGAAGCAGACAGGCCTCAAAGACGCCTCGATGCTGGCCGCCGCCTACCGCGCCGGAGTGCCGTGTTTCTGCTCCTCGCCGGGCGACTCGACCATCGGCATGAACATCGCCGGCCTCGAACTCCGCGGCAGCAAACTGCGGGTCAATCCTTCTCGCGACGTGAACGAAACTACCGGCATCGTCCTGCAGGCCAAGCTGGCCAAGAAGAAGACCGGCGTGGTGCTCGTGGGCGGCGGCTCACCGAAGAACTTCACCCTGCAGACCGAGCCGCAGATTCAGGAAGTCCTCCGCATCAAGGAGGCCGGCCACGATTTCTTCGTGCAGTTCACGGATGCCCGCCCGGATACCGGCGGCCTGTCCGGTGCCACTCCCCACGAGGCCGTCAGTTGGGGCAAGGTCGACCCCAACAAGCTGCCCGATGCTATCGTCTGCTACCTCGACTCGACGGTGGCACTGCCCATGATGACGCACTACTCACTGGCCCGGCACAAGCCGCGCAAGCTCAAGCGGCTCTACGACCACCTGCCGGAAATCAACGAACTCGTCTCCAAGGAGTACTGGAAGCACAACAAGAAGCTGTAGGGGCGAAATGATTTATCGGGGAGTCTCGCAATGCCCAAGTCCGCGGTACTCAAGCAACTCGCCCGCCAGCACGGCACGCCCCTGTTCGTCGTCGACCACGATGAACTGCGGCGGAACTATGTCGAGTTCAAGCGTCGGCTGCCGCGGGTGCCGGCCTATTATGCGGTCAAGGCCTCGTCGGCACCGGAGATCGTCAAGACCCTGTACGAAACCGGAGCCAGCTTCGACGTGGCCTCCATCGGCGAGTTTCGCCTCGTCTACGAGAACATCCGCCGTCTGCCCGCCAGGCAGCGGCAGGACTTCATCTGGGACAAGATCATCTACGCCAACCCCATCAAGGATCGGGCCACCCTGGAGGAACTCGACCAGTATCGCCCGCTGGTCACTTACGACAACATCGAAGAGGTTCGCAAGATCTGCAAGCACGCTCCGCACGCCGGCCTGGCCCTGCGTATCCGCGTGCCCAACACTGGCTCCATGGTGGAGTTGTCGAGCAAGTTCGGTGCCGCCCCCGGCGAGGCTGCCGACCTCATCGCGGCCGCTTTCGATAACGGCCTCGTCGTCGAGGGCCTGAGCTTCCACGTGGGCAGCCAGTGCACTAACTTCGACAACTACGTGCAAGCTTTGACCATCTCCGCCACCGTCCTCGAAGAAGCTGCCTCGCGAGGCTACCCTCTCAAGCTGCTGGACATTGGCGGAGGCTTCCCCGCACCGTACGACGGCAATTCCACATCTTTCCGCGAGTTGGCCCGCGTGCTCAACGCCGAGTTCCGCCGGCTCTTCCCCAAAGACCTCGAAATCATCGCCGAGCCCGGCCGCTTCATGGTGGCCACCGCCGCAACGCTCGTGGCCGAGGTCATTGGCAAGGCCGATCGCGACGGCAAGCGCTGCTACTACCTCAACGACGGCATCTATCACACCTTCTCAGGCATTCTCTTTGACCACTGCCAATACCACCTGAAAACCTTCAAGAAAGGCCCAACCCAGCTGTGTGCCGTCTTCGGCCCGACCTGCGACGCTCTGGACACCATCTGCCAGTCCGAGCCGCTACCCGAATTGAACCTCGGCGACCTGGTCTACAGCGAAAACATAGGTGCCTACACGCACGCATCATCAACCTGGTTCAACGGCTTCCCGCCCGCCAAAGTAGTGCACATCAACGTGTGATGCCGAGCGCACTCTTCGCCGCTCACACCAATCGAATCTGCACGATCTCAGCCGGTGCGTTTATCCGCACGGGGAACCAGTTGCCCACGCCGCTGGTCACGTACATGGCTGAATTGCCCCGGCGATACTCGCCCCAGATGTAACGGAACAGAAGGTTGCCCGCACCGATCGGCTGAGGGAAGCCCGGCGGCGTAAGCATGAGTTGTCCGCCATGAGTATGACCGGCCAGCGTTAAATCCACGCCAGCGTCGGCCAGCGCGTCGAAGGTATGCGGGTGATGTACCAGGGCCAGGGTGAACACGTCGCGTGCGGCGTGGCTCATCACTGATTCGACCTGCT
>JBJKSL010000660.1:0-3326 GCA_046704145.1 Phycisphaerae bacterium | reverse complement strand
AGATGCGTCAGACGATCGCCGCGAGCGCGATTGCCGACCTGGTCGTGGTTCTGGACGTAAGCCAGGAAGCGATGGCCCGACATGCCGGTAGCCGGTCGGCCATGCGGTCGCTGGCGAAAACGCGAATGTTGGCCCTCGTAGACGTACGCGTGTTGCAGAGCATGAGCCAGGTCCGGGAGGCCGTTGAAATCCTCGTAATAGCCTTCGCGTTCGCCGGTCATGGTCACGTGCAGGGCGTGATGGAAGTCGTCGCTCCATTGTGCGTCCATTCCGTAGCCGCCGACCTCTCTTGGCTGCACGAGCCGTGGATTGTTCCGGTCGCTCTCGGCGATGAGGAACAGATGCCGCCCGAGTTGTGCGGACAGATCGCACACCTCGGCGTCGAGTTCCTCCAGAATGTGCACCGCGGAGGTGTCGACGATGGCGTGTACGCCGTCCAGCCGCAGGCCGTCCATGTGGTAGTCGCGCAGCCACATCAACGCGTTGTCGATCACGAAGCGGCGGACTTCGTCGCTCTGTGGGCCATCGAAGTTGACCGCGGCACCCCAAGGCGTGGCGTGATGCTCAGTGAAGTACGGGCCGAAGAATCCAAGGATACAGCCGGACGGCCCGCAGTGGTTGTAGACCACGTCCTGTATGACACCGAGACCTTTTTCGTGACATGCGTTGACCAGCCGCTTGAGACCTTGGGGGCCGCCGTACGCATGGTGCGGTGCGAAGAGGTCTACGCCGTCGTAACCCCAGCCGCGCGTGCCGTCGAACTCCGCCACTGGCAGCAGTTCGATGTGCGTGACGCCCAGAGCGCAGAGGTGATCGAGTTTCTCGACGATCGCATCGAACGTGCCCTGCGGGGTGAAAGTGCCGACGTGTAACTCGTAGATGATGGCCGATGACAGGGGCGGGGACTGCCAGCACTGGTCGGACCATTTGAATTGCGTATGGTCAAGCACTCGCGATGGGGCCATCACGCCGGCTGGTTGCCAGGGCGAGCGTGGATCGGGCAGCGGTGCCCCGCTGTCGATGCGGAACGCGTAATCGGTGCCCGGGCCTGCTGAATCGACCTGCACGCACCAGCATCCGCCGCCGGACTCGCGCATGGCGAAGAGTTCGTCGGCTATCTGCACCTCGACCTGGCTCGCCTTTGGTGCCCACACCTTGAACTCGTTCATGGTTGCCTCTCTTCTCGTACCAGCAGGACCAGCGGGAAGTCGCGGGTTGCCTCGCTCAACAATACTCGATCAGTTGCGGTCTGTCCTGTAAACAGGTTATGCCAGCGGCCTTCGGGCAGGGCGACGGACGTATCCTGCCAGTCGCCTGCGAGGCCGACCAACAATCGTGGTACGATGACTATCGCGCTCTCGCCGCGCATGTAGGCCACGACGCGATCGGCCTTGGCGCCTTCGGGCGATAGCGGTCGATATGCGGCGTTTACGTCAAAGAGCTCCGGCCGCGCTCGTTTGAGTTGCAGTGTTCGTTGTATCACGAAGAGCTTGGGCAAGCCACTCTCCATGTCCTTTGCCAGTTCGCTGGGTAGTTGCACTTGTTCGGCTCGACTCAGCAGTTCACGCCGGGTTGCATAGTCTATTGGACGACGATTGTCGGGGTCGACCAGGCTGCGGTCCCACAACTCGCTGCCCTGGTAGAGGTCGGGCACGCCGGGTGCGGTGTACTTGATGAGTGTCTGCGAGAGGGAACTTATCATCGCCGGCAGCTTAAGCGGCTCCAGGAAGGCTTCGAAATCAGTTACGAATGTGGCGTCCTCGATGATAGCCGCTGCAAACGCGGTGGCCGCCTCCTCGTAGGCGGAATTCGGCAGTACCCAACTGGTGTGTACCTTGGCCTCGCGGACGGCCTTGAGAACGAACTCTACGAGTCGATCCTTTGAGATTGGCCACGCTCCGACGAGAGTCTGATAGAGCATGTATTCATCGTTGCGATCCGGCTGGTTGCCGCGACGATGCCGCGCATTCATCTCTGACCAGCGGCGGACGGCCGCAGCCCAGCGATCCGGGATTTCGGACAGCAGGTGAATGCGCATGCGTGTCTCTTCGCCACGTTTGGTGTCGTGCGTCGCTGTGCCAAGGAGTGAGCCGGGCCACTTGACCTGTCGCTCAGCGGCGAGGCGATGGAACTCCTCGACGGGTGTGCCGAACCTGGACGGATCGCCCCCCACCTCGTTGAGCGAGATGAGTCGGTTGTAGCAGTAGAACGCGGTGTCCTCCACGCCCTTGGCCATCACCGGCCCGGTGACCTGTTGAAAGCGCCTTACGAAATCTGTTTCGGTCGGGCCATCGACTTGAAGCAGCAACAGGTCGCGCAGAAAGTCCCACACGCCGGGATCGACACCCGGCCGATGATTACGCGCTTCCTGGAGGGCATGCTCGACGCGCGTGCGATCCTGCTCGCAGATGTGTTGCTCCTGCGGCCGAATGTAGGTTCGATACACGGGCAGAGATACAATTACCTCGCGCAGGGCTCCGCGCAGTTCATGCCGGCTGTAGTCGCGGTACTGCCGGTGAAGCTGGGAGATGTCCACCAGCAGGTTGGTGAGGCGATTCAGTTCGCCTCCGAACGACTCGCGCAGCACCAGATGCTTCTTGCGGCGTACGATCTGTTGGTAAGTTGCGGTGATTCCCGCGAACTCTTTGTAGAGCCTGGTCAGCGGCTCTTCGCCGCGTTGGTCAATGAAGAGTCCGCCCACCTGGTTGAGAAAGTCGTAACCGGTGGTTCCCGCGACCGGCCAGTCGCTCGGCAGGTCTTCGCCGGGCTCGAGGATCTTTTCGACGACGATGTACAGTTGGGGTGCCGCCGTCCGCAGCCGCTGAAGGTACTCGTGCGGCCGGCGCAGGCCGTCGATGTGATCGATGCGTACGCCGCCGACCATGCCCTGGCGGATCCATTTCAACAGCAGAGCATGTGTCTCCTGAAAGACGTTCTCGTTTTCGACGCAGATACCCGCCAGCGAGTTGACGTTGAAGAAGCGCCTGTAGTTCAGCTCTCGGCCGGCCAGTCGCCAATATGCAAGCCGATAGTGCTGCGCGTTCATCAGGCGGTCCACCGCATGGGGATTGCTGTTGACGGTTGCGATGGCGGCATCAACGGCGGCGGCCAGTTCGGGTTCATCCAGCAGGTGGTTCAACAGGTGAGCGAGCACGCCCTGCTCGCGCTGGCGCTGTCGGACGGACTGTGGATCCTGCCCGGTCGGCAGACGGGACAGGGCCTCTGCGACGAAGGCCAGTTGTTCCGAGCGGGTGCGGTCGGCGGCAGCACTCAGAATCTCGGCGAGCGATTCAGGGGCCAGCGGTGTTGCGTGCTCGTAGTAGCGA
>JBJKSL010000659.1:0-5187 GCA_046704145.1 Phycisphaerae bacterium | reverse complement strand
CCCGGCAGAATGGCGGGCTCGGAGCACACGAGGCGGTCCGGTCCTGCCCGTATTCCAAAGTAGATCTTGCGGGTCGGCCCCTCGATCGACACCCCAGATCCGGAGCCGCCGCCACCATTTACCATTGTCCTCGCCCGGAATCCGTCGGCCTCGTCCGACATAGAAACCAGGTCGCGCAAATGGGGATTCGCGTTCGACCAGACCTGCCCTGGATTGAGCTTCACTGATCCGCTGAGCCCTGCGATCACTTTGGATATGTCTTCCGGCACGTTGTACCCGCGTCTGTCAGGCTCGGTTGTGATCGCTAGAGATCTGGTCCCGGTGGCCTCGTGGATGCGCCAGTCATGCTTCGGCGACAAGAACGCGATTGATTGCCGCCCAGCGATCACGACGTAGTAGCTGCCGTCGAAGTACCCGAGATCGAACCGACCGAGCGGCTCGGCCACCTCGGTGCGACGATCTGTGCCGTCCAGCCGGATCGAACAGAGGTGGTGCGAGCCCGGCTCGACGAACCAGAGTCGTTCATCGCACGGTTTAAGCCAACTCGTGTCGGGCATCACCTGCACAGCGGGGTCCGGCCACACGTTCCAGAGCATGAGCCCGGTCAGAACAGCGTAGCTCGCGAGGTTACTTGCCAAGATGCCCACCAGTAGCCTGGACACCCGCACCCGCTTCGCGGCTTGCCGGTTCAACAACACGTACACGCCGCCCTCGACGACCAGAGTCAGCACCAGGAGCAGCCCAACATGAAGGGCATACGTGCGGAGCCAATGCTGGCTCACCTCCCACGGGTCGGCGGCCATGCCCGGTCCTTCATCGTTCCATACCGGAACCATGCCGACCGCCGCCGACACCAGATTGGCCAGTATCACCCAGCCTGCAACCCGCAGCCACGGCTGACGCCAGATCATCTTCAGAATCGGTAGCTCGACAAGAATGGCGAGCAACAGGCTCACCGCCGCTCCAAAGACGGCCACGATCGCGGGTAAGTACATGTCGGCGAGCATGATTGTCCTTCTTCTGCCAGACGTTAATCACTCGCGTTGGCGGGCAATAATCGACTGCACACTCTCATGCACAAACGCGCAAAGAGCATTCCTCGTGATGAGCACCGCCGGACCATCCTTCTGAAAATCCCGTACCTTCTTCGAGAAACCGGAGATGTTGCTGGGCCGGACCGAGCACGCTGGGGTCAGCGAGCAACCCCGCGTGATGGAGGCTTCTTCGAGTTGCAAGCGGCACTCCAGAGACCCTATATACTGGTCGGAAAAGTCGTACGGCAGATAGATCAGGTCAACTGGAGCAGCCGATCGCAGCGCCATCAGCCATTGATCCAAAAGGCGGACAAGGCCCCTCTCGACTTTTGCCTGGTCCTCCGGTCCGTCGATGCTGTCGTCAATAAGGAAGTAATAGGAGTCGCAGGTCCAGACCCTCTCGTCCAATTCAAGAACGAGATCTTCATGCCATCGCCCGTTGGGAGCAAATTCGAGCCCAAGCATTTCGATCATACCCCTTCAGAGCATTGCGACGATCTGCGTGTATTGTGCTCCCGAGACACTTGGCCAGCAAGCCTTGGCGTAGCTTGAAGCCGATGCCAGCCTCGGTTATGCTCTTAATCGTCCGACCCTGGTCCCTTCAACTGACACAACCACAGCATGCTACTCACCCTATCCACAACCCGCTGTCCGGCCACGGACCTGGGCTACTTGCTGCACAAGAACCCAGCCCGCGTGCAGTCGTTCGAGCTTTCGTTCGGCAAGGCCCATGTGTTCTATCCGCAGGCCTACGAGAGTCGGTGTACGGCGGCGTTGCTGCTGGACGTGGACCCGGTCTGGCTGGTGCGGGGGCGGAAGGGACCGGCGGGCGAGGGCGGCACGCTGGATCAGTATGTCAACGACCGGCCTTACGTAGCCTCGTCGCTGATGAGCGTGGCACTGGCCCAGGTATTCGGCACGGCGTTGGCGGGACGGAGCAAGGAGCGGCCGGAACTCATCGAGACGGCGATGCCGCTGGAGGCCCGGATCTCCGTGCTGCCCTGTCGCGGCGGCGAGGACTTCCTGCGACGGCTGTTTGAGCCGCTGGGGTACGAGTTGGAGGCGGTGCGGCATCCGCTGGACCCAACCTGGCCGGACTGGGGCGAGAGCGCGTACTTCACGGTCACGCTGCGGGCGACCTGCACGGTTCACGACCTGCTGACGCACCTGTACGTCTTGATCCCCGTACTCGACAACAACAAGCACTACTGGGTCGGCCAGGACGAGGTCGACAAGCTGCTCCGCCACGGTGAGGGCTGGCTGGCCGATCACCCCGAGCGGCAGACCATCGCCCAGCGATACCTCAAACACCAGCCCAGCCTGGCCCGACAAGCAATCGCACGGCTGACCGAAGAGGAATCGCCCGAGGCAGATGAAGCGGCCGAAGCTGCGGTGCAAGAGGAAGAGGCCGTCGAGCGGCCGCTCAGCTTGATCGAACAGCGGACCTCGGCAGTGGTGGCTGTCCTGCGCCAGTGCGGTGCCCGGCGGGTGGTCGACCTCGGCTGCGGCGAGGGTCGGCTGCTGCGGACGCTGCTGGCCGACAAGCAGTTCGAGGAGATCGTCGGCCTGGATGTGTCGTGCCGCTCGCTGGAGCAGGCGGGCGACCGCTTGCGGCTGGATCGACTGCCGCCCATGCAGGCCGCACGGATCAAGCTACTGCACGGCTCACTGACGTATCGCGACAAGCGGATCAACGGTTACGACGCCGCCACTGTCATCGAGGTCGTCGAGCACCTGGACCCGCCGCGTCTGGCCGCGTTCGAGCGGGTGCTGTTCGAGTTCGCCCGGCCCAAGACGGTGATTCTGACCACGCCCAACCGCGATTACAACGTGAAGTGGCCGACCCTGCCCGCCGGTGCCATGCGGCACCGCGATCACCGCTTCGAGTGGACCCGAGCGGAGTTCGCCGACTGGGCTCGTACCATCGCCGAGCGATTCGGCTACGCGGTACGCTTCCTGCCGATCGGCCCGGATGAGCCGGATGTAGGCTCGCCGACGCAGATGGGGGTGTTCATATCTCCAGGGAGGTCTTCATGAGCGACCAAATGGCTGGCGAGGCCATCATGAAGGCTTTTCCTTGGGTGGCAAATTTGCGCGAGATACTTGCACGAATCCAGCCGGTCCCATTCCTCGGCTCGCACTTGATGATTGGATCTGATTACTCCGGAGGCCATGCTTCCAGCAAGTACAATGTCTATGCGTACTTGGTGGCCGATGGAGACCTATCTCCCGAGTGGCCATGTCTTCGCCGCCATTTTCGCGAAGCATTTCTTCCCGATGGACGTAGGATCAGCTACAAGGATCTCGGCGATCGTCACCGCAGACGCGCGATTGCTCCGTTCCTGGAGCTATCGGAGGCCTTCACTGGGCTCTGCTGTGTACTGATCGTCAATAAGCAACTCCATCGTATATCGAGCAGCCCCAACTCCGTCGAAATCTGGCGTTCACTCCATGGCCTGAAAGGACACTGGAACAGTAAATCCTTCGAGTCGTTAGCAAGAATATCACACATGTTTGCTGTGATTCTCGGGCAAGTCTCCCGACCATTCCAGCACATCACCTGGATTACCGATCAGGATGAGATAGCTGCTAACGACGACAGACTTACAGACCTTCTCGAACTCACTGGCAAAATGTCATCGCTCTACCTGAACCACCCGATGGGCGAACTCGCCGTGAACACTACCATTGTCGATCCTGGCGATCGCTCATTCGAGGATTTTGTCGCGATTCCCGACCATTCAGCAGGTGCGTTTGCCGAGTTGGCGAACGCCTTCTCGACAACTCCTGAATGGCGTGCTTCCTGGAATAGCGAGATGGCCAATGTAAAGCTCTCCGCAAAGGCCGAGACGATCATCACTTGGTTCAACTATTCTGGGCCGCGCCTACGAAAAGTCGCCATACTGATAGACCGCCTTGATGCTAAGCGATACTTCGCTGAGGAGTTGAGGTTTTGGTAGGATGACAGTCACCATTCCTGAACTATCCCTCGTCGTCCTCGTCGGCCCCTCTGGCTCGGGCAAGTCCACGTTCGCCCGCAAGCACTTCCTGCCGAGCGAGGTGCTGTCGTCCGACTGGTGCCGGGGGCTGGTGGCGGATGATGAGAACGATCAGACTGCGACCATCGACGCCTTCGAGGTGCTGCACTTCATTGCGGGCAAACGGCTGGAGCGTGGGCGGCTGACCGTGGTGGATGCGACGAACGTGCAGCCCGAAGCCCGCAAGCCGCTGGTCTCGCTGGCCCGGCAATATCACTGTCTGCCTGTGGCCATCGTGTTCAACCTGCCGGAGAAGGTCTGCCATGAGCGAAACACCGGTCGAGCCGATCGCAGCTTCGGCAACCACGTCATACGGCAGCAACACACGCAGATGCGGCGGTCGCTCCGGGGCCTCAAACGCGAAGGCTTCAGCCATGTGTACGTGTTCAACTCGCCAGAGGAGGTGGAGGCGGCGGTCATCGAGCGTCAGCCGCTCTGGAACAACCGCAAGGACGAGCATGGGCCGTTCGACATCATCGGCGACGTCCACGGCTGCTTTGATGAACTCGTGGAACTGCTGCGGCAACTGGGGTACGAGGTGACTGTGCCCGACGGACAAGGGCAGTACACGGCCAAGCACCCGGCTGGGCGAACGGCCGTGTTCCTGGGCGACCTGGTGGATCGCGGGCCGCGCATCCCGGACGTGCTCAAGTTGGTCATGGGCATGGTCGAGGCCGGCAGTGCTATCTGCGTGCCCGGCAATCACGACACGAAGTTGCTCCGCAAGCTGCGTGGCAAAGATGTTCAGATCACGCACGGTCTGGCCGAATCACTCGCTCAGCTGGAGGCCGAGACGCCCGAGTTTCGAGACAAAGTTGCGGCCTTCATCGACGACATGGTCAGTCATTATGTGTTTGACGATGGCAAGCTGGTGGTGGCTCACGCGGGCATGAAGGATTCCATGCAGGGGCGCGGCTCAGGCAAGGTGCGTGAGTTCGCGTTGTACGGCGAGACCACCGGCGAAACCGACGAGTTCGGTCTGCCGGTGCGGTATCCGTGGGCGGATGACTATCGCGGAAAGGCCATGGTGGTGTACGGTCACACGCCGGTACCTGAGCCGCAGTGGCTCAACCGTACGATCAACATTGACACCGGCTGCGTGTTCGGCGGCAGGC
>JBJKSL010000658.1:0-3122 GCA_046704145.1 Phycisphaerae bacterium | reverse complement strand
GACGATAGGCTCGGCGATCTGATGCCGCTCGCTGGTCGAGCCGGTGCCTTGGTCTGAGTCGGCGTTTGAGAAAGGCAGATTCGACAGGAAGGCGTGGGCCTGCTCGATGGTCATGCTCACGAGGTCGTCGATGTTCTTGCTGTCGATGCGGACGGCGAGGCTCTCGGGCCGCAAGCGCGATCCGTGGCAGGCCTCGCAAGATGGCTCGCTCAGGTAGCCGTGCAGGCGTTGTTTGACGGATTCGCTCTCCGTTTCGTTCCAGCGGCGTTTGAGGTTAGGCAAGGCGCCTTCGAACTTCGTGCCGTAGTTGGCCTCGTCGTCGGCCGTCGTGCCAGAGATGAGGATACGGCGGACGTCCTCGGGCAGGTTCTGGAACGGCACGTCAGGCGAGATGTTGAACTGCAGGCAGAAGTCGTTGAGCAGGTCTCGATAGGTTGCGTTGAGCCGTTTGCCGCCGTGCCGCCAGGCTTCGATCGCCCCGGCCGCCAATGACTGCGTCGGGTCGGGCACGACCAGGTCGGGGTCAAATTCGAGTACGTTGCCCAGGCCGCCGCACGTCGGGCAGGCGCCATGCGGCGAGTTGAAGCTGAACATCCGCGGAGACAACTCGGCGAGGGCTGCTTGCGGGTGCAGCGGACAGGCGTAACGCGTGCTGAAAACCGCGTCCTCCCACACGCCGCGTTCCGTCTCACTGGCGATGATGGCCGTCTCGTTGCCGAGCCGCAGAGCCAGGCCGACGCTTTCAGCCAGGCGGCTGAGTATCTCACGCTTGATGGCCAGCCGGTCAACGACCACGTCGATGCTGTGTCGGGCGGACTTACTCAGCGTCGGCACTTCGCGGATGTCGTGAAGTTGGCCGTCGATCCGGACGCGAACGAAGCCCTCCTTTTCGACATGACGCAGCACCTCCGCGTGCGAGCCTTTGGCGTCGCGGACGATGGGGGCGAGCACCATCACGCGACGGCCGGCGGGCCAGGCCATGACCGCGTCCACGATCTGCGAGGGGGTCTGCTTTTCGATGCGGCGGCCGCAGATCCAGCAGTGCGGCTCGCCCACGCGGGCGAACAGCAGGCGGAGGTAATCGTAGACCTCGGTGGTGGTGGCCACGGTGGATCGCGGGCTGGTGTTGCCGCCGCGCTGCTCGATGGCGATGGTGGGGGGCAGGCCCTCGATGTGATCGATGTCGGGCTTGGCCATCTGCTCGAGGAACTGGCGGGCGTAGGCGGAGAGCGTCTCCATGTACATCCGCTGGCCCTCGGCGTGGATGGTGTCGAAGGCAAGCGAACTCTTACCCGAGCCGCTCAGGCCGGTGAGCACCACCAGCTTGTCCCGCGGGATGGAGATAGAGACATCCTGCAGGTTGTGCTGCCGGGCACCTTCGACGCGGATGTAGCGAGGTGTTTCGGGCATCGGGGTCCAAGTGCACTTGGTGTAAGAGACTGTCAACTCTGGCCTATGCGCCAAACCGCCAGCGTAGGATATACGAGGGAAGAGTTCAAGGGTGGTGCATTGCTTTGGGGGCCCCGTGAGACTTATCGCCGGCCGCCGCCACGAGCAGCACCGCCGTGGCTGAAGCCGCCTCGGCTGAAACCGCCGCGGGAGAAGGAGGGGCTGCGACTGAAGCTGCGCGGAGCTGAAAATGAATGCGATGCACGCGGGGCAGCGAAGCTCCGCGACATGCTGTAACGCGGCGAGGAGTGCGGTGTCGAGAAGGCTCGCGGAGCCCGGCTGAAGGACGATCTGGGTATCGAGATGCCAGGAGATCGGCTACGCGGGGCTGAGAACGACCGGAAACTGCTCGACGACCGCGGAACGGTTCCGCGCGTGATTGATTGCGGGGCTCGGCCCGCGAACGAATGCTGACGCGTCACCAAGGAACGCGACTCGGGCGGGACGAAGCCGAAGATGCTGCTGCGATTACTCTGGCCAGAGACGGCACCACGGTTGAACGTACCGCGAGGAATACTCGGCGAAGTCACACCGGATCGGCTGGTGAAACCTCGTTCAAAGTTGCCTCTCGGTATGCTTGGCGAGGCGGCTCGACCATGTGCCCACTGTCGGGTCACGCTGCGAGGGATGCTCGGCGAGGTGTAGCGATTGACGCTGCTGCGGAAGCGGTTCTCGTAGGGGCCGACGTAGCCGTGATGCTCGCCCGCGTGTCCGTTGAAAGCGAAGCGGTTACCGAAGTGCTGCGGATAGTTGGTGAAGTAGTGCGGATAGTACCCATGGCCGAAGAAGCCGTGCTCGTGCTCGTACCGCGGGTAGAAGGACGGGGCGACGATGAAAGTCGAGAACGCAGGCCACTCGTAACCGCCGTAGTAATACGAGGGCACGCCATAGTAGGGCTCTGAATAGCCGTAGTAGTACGGCGTTCCGTATGCGCCGTAGTAGTAGGGCATGGTGTAGCCGTAAGAGTAGGGCGTATAGCCGTAGCTGTAATAATAGGGTGTCGTGTAGCCGTAGCCGTAATCAGGCGTGGTGTAGTAGTTGTTGTAGGTGTAGTACTCCGGCGTTTGTTCGGGCTGGGCTTCGGTATAAGGCTGCTGAGATTCGGACGGCTGCTGCGTTTGTCCCTGCTGTTGAGCGTTCTGCATCTGCTCCTGTTGCTGATAGAAGGTCACCGCCTGGTTGTAGGCGTCCTGATAGAGATTGCGGCCGGCCATGGCGGTGCGGATAGACTGGGCTGCCGAGTTCATTGCGGCGGTCTTTTGCGAAGGCTGGGCCTGGGTGTTGAACCAGGCGAGCAGTTTGCCCGCGGTCTGCTGCACGAAGGGATTGTCGGGGGCCAAGCGAGTCGCGGCTGCAATATCGGTCAGGGCGTCGGCGGTCTGGCCGCGTCGGCCGGAGGCGTCGGCAAGGACGGCCCATGCGAGTCCGTCCTTCGGATCGTGTTTGACGATGTCACGAGCCTGTTGCTCAGCCATGGCAGGCATGCCGAATCCGATCATCCGCTGGAGGAAGGCTTGCTGGACGGCCAACTCGTTGCTTGTGGTCTTGCTGGCTTCAGCGTAGAGCGAGATGGCCGCAGAAGGATCGGGTGCCTGACGCAGTTGATCCAACAACGAGCCTTGGGCAGGCTGAGTTGTTGGCGGTGTAGTCTGTAAAGGCTGAGGTGGATTCGG
>JBJKSL010000657.1:0-8809 GCA_046704145.1 Phycisphaerae bacterium | reverse complement strand
ATCCGGTGGTGGCGTTTGCGACGCACCACTGGAATCCGGAGCGGCATCACAGCGGCGTGGTGACCTATGCGGCCAATCTCGTCGATGGCATTACACAACTCAATACGCCGGTATGCGTGATTGCCAATCAGGGCTCGCCCGGGCCCGATGAAGACTTCGTGCGACTGGTGCCATCCTGGTACGAGCTTCCCCCGAGCAAGGCCCAGCGAATCGTGGGCGGATGCGGACGCCGAATCATGCCGGAGCGCACGCAGGCCTGGATGATGGCGCGGCGGTTGCTCAAAGTCCTTCAGCAAGTGCATGATGAATGTGGCGTGCAGTTGTTCGAAACCGAAGAATCCTGTGGAATCTCGCGGCTTGTCGCTCGCTACAGCCCGGTGCCGGTGGTGGTGCGAATGCACGGTCCGTGGTTCCTGGTGGGTTCGGCGGCGGGCGCGGATGGTCGCAGCTTCAAGAATCGCGTGCGTACAGAAGGACTCGCCTTTGCAGAGGCGGCAGGCCTCTCCGCACCGTCCCGCGACGTACTGGAACGAGCAGAAAGCTACTATCGTCGGCAGTTCGATGGTGCGGTGGTCATTCCGAATCCGGTCAAGCCGTTGCCTAAATCACAGCAGTGGTCGCTGCCGCAATGCGATGGCGATCGTCTGCTGTTCGTCGGCCGTTTCGACCGAGGCAAGGGTGCAGACATCCTGCTGGATGCGTTCGGGCGAGTATTGCGTCGCCGGCCGACAGCGCGGCTCAGCATGGTCGGCTCGGACGCTGGCATTGCCGACGTCGCCGGGAGACTCCTACATGCACGCGAGTACATCGCTCGCCTGTTCCCCGATCCCGAGTGGGGCGGACGTGTGGAATGGCTCGGCCTGAAGTCTCCCGAAGAAATCATTGCCTTGCGTCGGCAGTGCTTCGCCTCAGTGGTGTCATCCCGATACGAGAGCTTCTCCATGGTCACGCTGGAGGCCATGGCTGCCGGAAGCCCGGTAGTGGCACCGCAGGTGGGCGGCATCCCCGAAATCGTGCAGCACGAGCGAAACGGTCTGCTGTTTCGGGCCGGTGATGCAGCCGACCTGGCGGACAAGATTCTGCTGCTCATGAACAACCGGCAGTACGCGGCCAGACTTGGCGAGCAGGCCGCCGTCGATGCCGCCGTCAACTACAACCCCATGTGTATCGCCCGTCGCACACTTGAGTTTCATCAGGAAGTGCTCACGCGGGTCGGTCGTCAACGTGGCATACGCTGAATGCCAGGCCTCTCTCTAGGTAATGCAGCCATCCTAAGTGCGATGATCGGTTGGCCGTTCGTGGCTCTGGTCATTTTTGCACTCCTGCCGCCCAGACGTGCGGTAATCGTGTCGTTTCTGGGAGCATGGATGTTCCTGCCGGACGTGGTCTACCCGCTACGTGGCTTGCCGGACTACAGCAAGACCATGGCCGCGACGGTGGGCGCGCTTCTGGGTGTATGCATTTTCGACCTGAAGGCGTTGACGTCTCTGCGGCCGACCTGGGGCGATCTGCCGATCGTCGCATACTGCCTGACCCCGTTCGCATCGTCGGTCACCAATGGTCTGGGCGCGTATGACGGCGTGTCGGGGATATTCAACGAGTTCGCCACCTGGGGCGTGCCGTACATGCTCGGCCGTGCGTATCTGCGGACGCTGGACGATTTCCGCGAGCTGGCCCGCTTGCTGTTCGTCGCGGGTCTGATCTATATGCCCTTGTGCTTGTACGAAATCCGCATGAGCCCGCAGCTGAATCGCTACGTCTACGGTTTTGGCGATACCGGCGGCGGTGAGTACGCGCGAGAACTGGGAGCGTGGGGCTCGCGTCCGCGGGTGTTCATGGGCACAGGCTTGGCTCTGGGCACCTTCATGACCGCGGCCTCGCTGATGGGCGTGTGGCTGTGGTACAGCGGGGCGATCAAGCGGGTGTGGGGGTATGCGGCCGGGCCTCTCGCCGCCGGCCTGGTGATTACCGCGTTTATGTGCAAGAACATGGGGGCGTTGTGCCTGCTCATGTTCGGCTTGGGGACGCTGTTCTCCATACGCTTTCTGAACCGCGGCTGGATCATGTACCTGCTGATACTGGCGGCTCCTCTGTACATGTGCTTCCGGGCAACGGGCGACTGGTCGGCAGATTCGCTGGTTCAGATGGCGGGGGCGATCTACGAGAAGCGCGGCGAATCGCTGAACGGCCGGCTGGTCAACGAGAACATCCTGGCAGCCAAGGCGTTGGAGCAGCCGGTGTTTGGCTGGGGCGGATGGGGGCGAGCACGTGTCTACGATGAGAACGGCAAGGACATCTCGGTGACCGACGGCTTGTGGATCATCGTGCTCGGCAACATGGGACTCGTAGGTCTGGTAGCTATCACTGCGGTTCAACTCGTGCCTCCAGTACTGTTCGCGCGGCGGTATCGCGTGCAGACGTGGACTGATCCAAGAGTCGCACCGGCGGCGGCAGCGGCGGTACTGGTCGTGCTATACATGATCGACAATCTGTTCAATGCGATGTTCAACCCTGTCTACGTGATGTGTGCTGGAGGGCTGATCACGACGGCCACTCTGGTGGTGCGGCGGCGGGTCACGGTAGTCCCAGCAAGTGCGCATCCCAGGTTGCGTCCGGAGGTGCAATGATCATGACCAATGATGTGTCCGACATCCCGGTGTTCGTGCTTTGCGGCGGGCAGGGCACACGCCTGAAGGAAGAGACGGTATTAGTGCCCAAGCCGATGGTGCCAATCGGCAGCCGGCCGATACTATGGCACATTATGCGGCTCTACGCAGCTCATGGCTTTCGCCGATTCGTGTTGTGCCTGGGCTATAAGTCTGAGGTCATCAAGTCGTATTTCCTCAACTACGCCTCGATGAACAGCGATTTTACTGTTGAGCTGAAGACCAACAACCTGCAGGTACACTCAATCGATCACGACCAGGATTGGCAGGTAACGCTTGCGTACACCGGTGAGTCGACCATGACGGGCGGCCGGCTGGCCCGGGCCGCACGGCGGAATCTCGGTGATGCCGATCACTTCGCGGTGACTTACGGCGACGGCCTCACCGATGCCGACCTGCTGGACGAGTTCGCCTTCCATGTCCGCGCGGCCAGAGTGGGGACGGTGCTGGGCGTCAACCCACCTTCCAGATTCGGGCAGTTCAAGATGGATGACGGCGAGATCATCTGTTTCGAAGAGAAGCCGGAGTTCAGCGAGGAGTGGATCAACGGCGGATTCTTCTTCTTCCGACGAGACTTTCTGGCCTGGCTCGAGGATGACGAATCTTGCGTGCTCGAAAAGAAGCCGTTGGCCAGATTGGCGGAGGATCGCGAGCTGTCGATCTACAAGCACCGCGGTTTCTGGGCCTGCATGGACACGCAGCGAGACCGTGACCAGTTGAATGCGATCTGGGCCGCGGGGCAGGCTCCGTGGCTTGTACCGGCGAGACAAATGGCGGCAATGCGATAGACAGGCATTCACGAAGGGCGGGCTTGGTGTGTGGGACCGGCATCTTGCCGATCCGAATGACCGGCTGGATGCCGGTCCCACATGAGAATCACCGTCAAATGGAGGTTTCCAGCATGAAATTCGTCGAGACGGGCTTGCCGGGTGCGTATGTGATCGATCTGGAGAAACGCGGCGACGATCGCGGCTTCTTCGCCCGCGCGTTTTGCGTCCGCGAGTTCGCGACGCACGGCCTGGCCACGCAGTTTGTGCAGGCCAACAACTCACTGAGCGGCGTCAAGGGCACGATCCGCGGCATGCACTATCAGTTGTCGCCACATGCCGAGACCAAACTGATTCGCTGCATACAAGGGGCCTTCTGGGACGTGATTCTCGATCTGCGGCCGGAGTCGCCCACCTTCGGACGCTGGTTCGGAGAGGAGTTGTCGGCAACCAACCGGCGAATGATGTACGTGCCCAAGGGCTTCGCTCACGGCTTCATCACGCTCACCGAACATGCCGAGGCCTTCTACCTGGTGGACGAATTCTACGCCCCCGAGCGCGAGCGCGGCGTGCGCTGGAACGATCCGCTGTTCAAGATCGAGTGGCCTGCTTTTCCAGCGTTGATCTCCGAAAAGGACAGCAATCATCCGGACTTCGATCCGGTATGGCATCTGGGGGCCGAGGCGGCCAAAGTACGGCCGGTTGGCGATCTTGTGTCGAGCCATCACCCATGACAGCTACTGCAACTGCACCGTCGCGAAGTACGTGCCAGCCGGGCTCGCAGCCTATCTCCGTCCTGGTTGTGATCGTGTGCTATCGCGCGGTAGAGCTCACGCTGGAATGTCTGCGCTCACTTCGTGCCGAGATCGGCAGTGTTCCCGACGTCAAGGTCGCCATCTGCGAGAACGGCACCGGTGGCAATGCCGCAGAGCAGTTAGCCCGTGCCATCCAGCGTGAAGGCTGGCAGGACTGGGTGTGGCTCAAGGTCATCGAACCGAACTGCGGCTTCAGCGGCGGCAACAACGCCATAGTGCGAGACGCCATGACGTGGCGTAACCGGCCGCGATACTTCCTGCTGCTGAACTCTGACACCATTGTGCGGCCGCACGCACTGCGGCTGATGCTCGAGGCGATTGAATCACGTCCGGACGTGGGCATCGTCGGCCCGCGCCTGGAGCATCCCGACGGCCGAGCGCAGATCAGTTGTTTTCGTGCGATTTCGCCTATCAGTGAGTTCCTGGAAGCCGCTCGGACCGGGCCGATCACGCGGCTGTTGCGCGGCCACGAGGTTCCCGTCCTGCCCAGCAATGCGGCGATCGAGCCCGATTGGCTCAGTTTCGCATGCGCGCTCGTCCGTCGAGAGGTGGTGGAGCAGGTCGGTCTGCTGGACGACGGCTATTACCTGTACTTCGACGATCCGGACTACTGCCGGAGAGCACGCCGCAAGGGCTGGGGCATCATGTATTGCCCGGCGGCTCGCGTGGTGCATCTGGTCGGCCAAAGCAATCCGGTAACCAGTTTGACCAAGGCTTGCCGGCGGCGGCCGCGCTATTACTACGCCTCGCGAGCTCGCTACTTTGCGAAGTGCTACGGACGGTCGGGCCTGTGGCTGACGAACCTGCTGTGGACGGCGGGGCGAGCAATAAGCTTGAGTCGTGAGCGGTTGGGCAGCAAGCCGCCTCATACCTGTGCGCAGCAGTGGCGCGATATCTGGACCAACGCCTTTAACCCCATGGCTGACTGGGCAGTGCCGCCCCTGACCAGCGAGTGGGTCCGATCGCGGCAAGTCTCCGCGAATGAGCCGGAATTCTGATTTCTGGCGTTTACTTGGTGTGTAATCGTGAGTGTCGATTCAAGTATCACGGATACGCCGCGGTTCGGCATTGTCGTCATAGGTCGTAACGAAGGCGAGCGTTTGCAGACATGCATCGAGTCGGCCTTGAAAACGCAGGCACCGATCGTCTATGTCGATTCCGGCTCGAGCGATGACAGCGCGTTGCTGGCCGGGTGCCTCGGCGTGGACGTGGTTGAGCTGGATGACTCGCGGCCGTTCACCGCGGCTCGCGCCCGCAACGCCGGCTTCGCTCACCTGCTGGATCGCCGGCCGAATCTGGCTTTCGTGCAATTCATAGACGGCGATTGCGAGTTGTACGAAGACTGGCTACCTGCCGCATTGGCCGCCATCGAACCAAGGGCGGACGTCGCAGTGGTATGCGGACGCGTTCGCGAGCGCTTCCCCCGTGCGTCGATCTACAACCGCATCTGCGAACTGGAATGGCGGCATGCGATCGGCGAGGTGGACGCCTCGGGTGGTATTTTCATCGCACGTACAGAGGCTTTCGAACGAGTAGGCGGATTCAACCCCGAAGTAATCGCCGCTGAGGACACCGAGTTGTGTACGCGCCTGCGGCTGGACGGCTGGAAGATTCTCAGCATCGATGCCGACATGGTCTGCCATGATGCTGCCATGCTGCACGTCGGCCAGTGGTTCAAACGGGCGATGCGGGCGGGGCATGCACTCACGGAAGGCGCGGTCATGCACGGCCGCTCGCCAGCGAAGCTGTTTGTCCGGGCGAGTCGACGCATTTTCGTGCAGGGAGTGTGCTTGCCCTTGATCGTGGCGGTTCTCGCGTGGCCGACGTCAGGCTGGTCGGCTCTGCTACTGCTTGCCTACCCGGGAATCTGGGCCAAGACGTATCGCGACCTGCGACGCGGCGGGCAGACCAGCGAAGATGCACTGCTTTACGCCACACATTGCGTGGCCGCAAAGTGGCCGCAAGCGGTGGGGCAGGTGCTATATATGAGTAACAGGTTGCGCGGCCGCCAATCGACCATCATCGAGCACAAGCGGCCGGAGTGCCGGCATCGACGCAGCTTGCTGCCGAGTTGAACGCGTTATCGAAAACACGCTCATGGACGAAGCCAAACAATATCGGGTTGCATTTGTGGGCACAGGCTTTATCGCCGCTTACCACGCGCGGGCGGTCGGCCGCCTGCCTCACGCTCAACTGGTCGCGGTGTGTGACAGCAATCGGCCGCGAGCGGTCGGCTTCGCAAGTCGTCACGATGTGCCCGACACGTTCAACGAAGTCGAGCCCATGCTTGCCCAGGTGTGCCCGGACGTGGTTCACGTGCTCACGCCGCCGGATCAGCACTTCGGTATCGGTCAGCGTGCCCTGGAAGCAGGAGCCCACCTGCTGCTCGAAAAGCCCATGTGTTCGGACCCTGCCGGCTGCGAAGCCCTGCTCACCAAGGCCGAGCGACGCAACCTGCGAGTAGGCGTCAACCACAATTTCCTGTTCCATCCGGCATACGAGCAGCTCCGCGATTGTGTTCGCGGTGGGGTGCTCGGCAGCCTCGATCGCGTCAGCATCGAATGGGCTCTGGAACTGCCGCAGATCCGCTCCGGGCCGTTCGACATGTGGGCGTTGCGGCAGCCTGCCAACATACTCCTCGAGATCGGTTCGCACGCAGTGTCGTACGTGCTCGACCTCCTGCCAGGCCCGGACGACTGTGTGCTGAGGGCGGCCGACCCCGTGGAGTTGCCCACCGGTGCCGCCTTCTATCGTCGCTGGCATTTGTGCATATGGTGCGGCCAGACGCCGGTCGATCTGCACTTCAGCTTCGCTCCAGGCCACGCTCGCCGGACGATTCAGGTCTGTGGTGACTTCGGAGCAGTGACAGCCGATCTCGAACGCAATACCTGCCTTGTGCAGAGATCGGGGCGACGCGCACAGGATCTGGGCAAGTACGAAACGCTCATGGCAGATGCGGATGCCTTGCGACGCCAGGCAAAACGAAACCTTCGCGAGTACGTGCTGGACAAGGCAAAACTGCGACGGAACGGAAACGCTTTCGCGGTCAGCATTGAGCGCAGCCTGCAGGCGTTCTATGCCGGGCTGGCCGGTATGATGGACCCGCGTTGTTCCGGCCAGTTGGGCAGACAAGTTGTTGAGCAGTGCACGCGGCTGGCCAAGCTCGCCCCGGCCGAGGCACAGGCCATCGTGCATACACCGAAGGCGATATGCGAACCTCAGCAGCATGTTGAAACCCTGGTGCTGGGCGGTACCGGTTTCATCGGTCGCGAACTGGTCCGCCAGCTGATCAAATCCGGTCGCAGCGTGCGCATCATGACCCGCAGTCGCGGCAGTGCGCCCTTTCCCGCAGACATGCCCAACCTGCAGGTCGTCACCGGCGACATACGCAACGAATCCGATCTGGCCGACGCACTGTGTGGCGTCAGCACCGTGTTCCACCTCGCTCGCGCCGCCGGCCCCACTTGGAAAGACTACTACGATCAGGATGTGCTCGGCACGCGCAAGCTGGCGGAAGAGTGCATCAAGCAGGGTATAAAGCGGCTTGTCTACGCGGGTTCTATCGTAACGTATAGCCTTGCGGGCAAACGCGCCATCACGGAGGCGACCTCGTTCGACCGGTGTGTGCTGCGCCAGAACAAGTACGCTCGCGCCAAGGCTCAGGCGGAGCAGCTTCTGCTCCAGATGCACAAGTCGGTAGGCTTGCCGGTGGTCATCGTACGTCCTGGCATGGTGATTGGCCGTGGCGGAGATTTATGCCATGCAGGCGTGGGCACCTGGAACGGCCCCGGCACGTGCGTGTTCTGGGGCAGCGGAGACAACTATCTGCCGCTGGTGCTGGTGGAGGATGTCGCACGCGGGCTGATTGCTGCCATGGATGCCGCGGACATCGAAGGCGAATCGTTCAACCTCGTGGACGAGCCTTGTCTTACGGCACGCGAGTATGTTCAGGAAATCGCACATTTCTCGGGCTTGAACCTTCAGACGTTCAACTGCTCGGTGCCCAAGGCGTTCTGCGTGGACATTGCCAAGTGGATGGCCAAGATCCTGTTGCGGATGCGGGACCGCTGTGTGCCGAGCTACCGCGTGTGGCAGTCGCGCACGTGCAAGGCCGTGTTCGATTGCTCCAAGGCGAGACGGGTCTTGAACTGGCAGCCGGCATCCGATCGCGACACTATCTTGGCCCGCGGCATACACATACACCTGATGGAAAGTGGCGGGGCGTCGCAGTCTACCCTCAGTAGCGGGTCAGTGACGGTGTGACAGCACCGTACTAACAACACGATTGAAGGTGAAAGGGGAAAACGGATGGCGGAAAACACGGCACGGCAGCAGGATGCCGACGCGTCGGGTGCAGTATTTGAGGATCTGGAACTATTCACCCGCTGGGATGACGACTACTACCCGCCAGGCTCGGAGGTGTTTTACGACCGCTTGGTGCGGCGAATGCTCTCATGGCTGGACTGCCAGACCGATCAGCCGATCCTCGACGCCGGATGCGGCCCCGGCGTTCACAGCATTCGGGTGGCCGCCGCGGGCTGGCCGGTGGTTGCCGTAGACC
>JBJKSL010000656.1:0-3643 GCA_046704145.1 Phycisphaerae bacterium | reverse complement strand
CATCATGTAGATGATGACCGCGTTGGATTGCGGCTGCAGGATGGTTTTCCAGCTGCGGTAGATCTTGTCGCCTCGTTCGAAGATGATTCGCGGCTTTTCGGGGTCGTATACGCCGCTGATGATCTGGCGACGCAGGGCTCGGCGAAAGGTGCGTTTGAAGTGGCGCAGCGACTCGGGGCCGGCTTGACGGACGCCGCTGTAGCGGTCCTTCTGAGTGGTCAGGGAGTGCCGACCTTTGGGCTTGATCCGCGGCAGGCGTAATTCCTCGCCTAGGATGTCGGCCAGTTCGTCCAGGGTGATATCGACTTCGAGAAGATGTTGGCCGGGCTCGGTGCCGCCTGGGCCGATGCCCTCGCCGTCGGCGTCGACTTCGTCGCCGGGTTTGCCGTCGCCCTGGCCGACGCCTGTGTCGTCGTTGTCGCCGTAACGGAAGTTGGGGATGTCGATGCCGCGTACGGGAATGCTGATGAGGTGTTTGCCTTCCTTGCCGATCAGCTCGCCGCGGGTGATGAACTTGCGAAGATCCTCCCGGATGCGCCCTTTGACGATCTGGCGGAAGCGTTGGTGGTCTTTTTGGATCTTAAGAAGCATTGTAGTTTGTAGTTAGTAGTTCGTAGTTTGGAGGAGGCACATCAGGCTGTCTTTTTCCAAACTACAAATTACGAATTCACTCTTCCTGCTTACTGTCACCTCTGGCAAATATACTGGCCACGAAGTTCAGCACGTCCGTCGCGCTGGTTTCGTTGTAGCCGAAGTACTTGATCAGCCGCTGCTTGACGACGTCGATCTTCGCTTGTGTCTCGTCGTCGACGACGCCGCTGACCACGTTCTTCAGTTTAATTGTATCCCGTTGATCCTCGAACAGCTTTAGTTCGAGGGCCTTCTGCAGTCTGGCGTTGGTGTGGTACTCGAAGCGTTTGCCGTCCAAGGCCAGTGCGCCGATGTAGTTCATGATCTCCTGGCGGAAGTCGTCCTTGCGCGAATCGGGGATGTCGATCTTTTCCTCGATGCTGCGCATGAGCCGCTCGTCGGGTTCCTCGTCGCGGCCGGTGTACTTGTTGCGGACTTTCTCGTGCTGGGTGTAGGCACGCACATTCTCGATGTAGTTGGCACACAGCCGCTTGATGGCGTCCTCGTCGGCACTTATGGCTCGCTGCACCTCGGTCTTGACGATGTCTTCGTATTCCTCGCGCACGACGTTGAGCAACTCCCGATAGTGCTTCTTGATTTCTTCATCGCTGATCAAGCTGTGATGGCTGAGCCCGGATTCGAGTTCGTTGAGCAGCATGAATGGATTGATGCTGCGATCCTGAATGGCGGCGTCGGCAACCAGGCAGTTGGAAACCTTATCCTGGATGTATCGCGGGCTGATGCCCTGCATGCCTTCGCGCGGAGCCTCCATCCGCAATTCCCGGATGCTGTCCTCGGTGAAGCCTGGGATGCTCTTTCCGTTGTAGAGCTTCAATTTCTGCATGAGCGTGAGGCCCGCCTTCTTGGGCGTCTCCAGGCGGGTGAGCACGGCCCACATGGCTGCGACCTCGATAGTGTGCGGGGCGATGTGGATGCCGCGAATGCGCTGCTTGCCGAAATCCTTCTCGTAGATCTTGATCTCGTCAGACAGACGAATGTTGTAGGGCACGTCGATCTTGATGGTGCGGTCGCGAAAAGCTTCCATGAGCTCATTGTTCTGCAGCTTCTTGTACTCCGGCTCGTTGGTGTGCCCGACGATGACCTCATCGATGGGCGTCTGGGCGAACTTTTTCGGCTTGATCACGTGTTCCTGCGAGGCGCCGAGCAGATCGTAGAGGAAGGCCACGTCGAGCTTGAGCACTTCGATGAACTCGATCAGGCCGCGGTTGGCGATGTTCAGTTCGCCGTCGAAATTGAAGGCTCGCGGGTCGCTGTCCGAGCCGTACTCGGCAATTTTGCGGTAGTTGATGTCGCCGGTCAGTTCGGTGCTGTCCTGGTTCTTCTCGTCCTTGGGCTGGAAGGTGCCGATGCCGCGGCGGTCCTTCTCGGAGAGGATCACCCGCCGCACGACCACGTGGTCTATCACTTTTCGCCAGTCGCCGTCGTACTTGACGAGCAGGTCCTCGAAGTTCTTGCGGCAGAAGGGGTCGAGGTCGCCCTCGATGCGGACCTCCTTGCCTTCGGGCAGATCGCTGTTGAGCGTTTTGAGGACGGCGGCGCGGGCCTCGGCGGGGATCAGCTTCAATGGATCCTCGTGCATGGGGCAGGGCTGAGAGTGCCTGGTGGCGTCGTCGCCCTCGAATTTCCATGCGAAGCTGTAAAGGGCACCTTCGTCCAGGCGGGAGTAGTACTCCAGGCCTTTCTTGAGCAGACGCGTGATGGTGCTCTTGCTGGAGCCGACGGGACCGTGGAGCAGCAGAATACGCCGGTCGGTGCCGTAGCCGTGTGCGGCGGACTTGAAGAAGTCGACCAGGGCCATCAGTTGGCCGTCGAGGCCGAAGATGGCATCCTTGCCGTTGTCGATGGGGTCGGAGAAGAAGTGGTAGCGCACGTAATCCTGCTTGAGGTAAGTGTAGCGTTCGAAGCCGAAGTGCAGGACCATGTCGTACAGGCGTTGGAATGCGTTGCGGGCGACAGCAGGGTTCTGCGAGACAAGCTCCAGGTAGTCGTTGAACGACCCCTCCCAGTGTTGGCTGAGGAACTGCTTCTGATCGATGCTTGCGTCAACGATAGCGAGGATCGTCTTTTTGTCTGCCATGGTGCTACGCCTCCGTGTCGACCGGCAGGCCGCGGCTTCGCGACAAGTAGCGGTCGGTTGAGTTTAGTCGGGCGTTCCGCGTGGACCAGCCGAAACTCGGCGGTCTTGTGTGATGGCAGGCGTGTCGAAGGGCGAACTAATCTATAAGCCGGCCCCACACAAAACGAAAGCAACCGACTTTTTGCGGCGGTGGGCGCGTGCAAAACAAAGGTCCCCCTGCAGCTCAGGAGGAACTCGCAATCGCGAATTCTCTGGGCGAATCCGCCCGCGTCCGCTCCGCCACGATTTTACTTCAGACTGAACCCGATCAATGATAGAACCAATTCCGGGTTAAGCCAAACAATCGCGTCTTAAGTTGTGAAATAGCAAACGCTTATAGACGGCTATCGTCGTGCCGCCCTTTAAGCAATGATAGGACTCTCTGTTTTTTATATCGGTATTCAGGTGTCCAGGTTCTGGCGTAAAAGGTGACGGCGGAGCAAATTCCGGCATTTCCCGGCCGGCGCCTTGGGGATGACACGAAAAAGACGCATGGGGATGAACCAGGAGCTTGCCACGATTGGATACTGCCCGGTTTGCTTTATCGATAGCTGACCCAACGCAACAGTTCGCGAAGCCCCGGCGCTTTGCCGTACATGAGCAGGCCCACTCGAAAAGCGCGACTCGCAGCCCACATGGTTGCGATCAACCAACCAGCCAGCCAGATGGGTATGACGATCTGCTGCCAGAGCGGCACCACACCGTCTGGCGAGACGAGTCGAAGAATCATCACAAAGGGAGTCATGGGCGGGATCAGTGACAAGAAGATCGAGAGAGCCGAGTTGGGGCTGTGCACGATCTGAAACCAGAACATCATGGGGATGATCAGCGCGAAAGTGAGCGGTGCCATCATCGGCTGGGCGTCTTTCAGCGTGC
>JBJKSL010000655.1:0-3555 GCA_046704145.1 Phycisphaerae bacterium | reverse complement strand
TCGGGATGCAAACCCGTATCTTCTGGCGATATTCTTGGGTGCAACTGCGGCGGTTGCGCTGAGTCTGCTGGTCGACCGGTTCAGAAATGACACGCTTCAACGCCTGTTTCGGGCCGTGTTTGTGTTTGCAGCGGGCGGCGGGGTGGTGAATTATGCGGCTTTCCATCTGGCGAAGCATCGGTCCTGGCACAGCTTCCTTTTGGAGGCAGCGACCCACGCTTCCTGGCTCGTGCTGGCGGCTTTGGTGGGATACGTCTACGCCCATCCGCGTTCTTTGTGGGTAAGGGGCACTCGCAATCTCTGCCTGATCATTTCGCCAGCCATCGTTGTCGTCTTTTGGAGCTTAGTAGCCGGCGACAGCTATCCGGGCCGCATGGATCCACTTAGATTACCAAGCCCGCCGATTGCGCAACCGTTCGCGCACGCGGTCCAGGCGTCAACGGCGGATTACGCGCAGGCGGACGCGGCTACCGCTCCTCCGTCGGTGTACTGGTTCATTTTTGATGAGTGGTCGTACGACCGAACCTACGAGAACGGCCATCTGCGGCCTGAGTTCAAGAACCTTGCGGCGATATCCAATCAGGCTGTCGTGTACGATAACGCACAGTCTCCTGGTCTCATGACCATGTACTCCATCCCGCGCATGCTTTACGGGGTCACCCTGGAGCCGGTTGTTGAGAACGGAATGTGCGGGTTTCTTCGGGATGGAGCGGTCGTTCCGGTGTCGCAGTTCAACAGCGTGTTTGCTCAGCCGGAAGTGAGCGGGTACCGCCGGGTGATGATCGGGATCGGTCTGCCATATAACTGCTGGGTAGGTGATGATGTCGACATTTGTCGAAACTACTGTTTCTACGCCAAGCCAGACTCCATATGGAAGGCCGCTTACGCTTGCTCGCGAGACATGGTCAAGTTGTCCCCCCAGCCCGTGCTCCAGGCACTGTACAACAAGTATGCCTCGCCCGTGCCGTGGTTCGACTTCTACTGTCAGTTACGGCACGACATGTACGACGATATGGCCTGGACGGTCAAGCAGTCGCCGGCCCCGACTTTCGCAGTAATGCATTATCTGCTGCCGCATTATCCATACACTTTTGAGGCGGACGGCCGGCCACGTCCGCGCACAGCCGAGATCGACAAGCCGACCGTAGCAAACTATCACCGACACCTGCAGTATCTGGACAAAGTCATTGGGCAGCTTGTTTCGCTGATGAAAGAGGCCGGGCATTGGGACAATTCGTTGATTGTTCTCACCGGCGATCACAGCTGGCGAGAGGACCCGCTGCGCAAAACCGGAGAGAGTGTGGTGACTCACGTCCCCCTCATCATCAAGCTCCCCGGCCAGGCCACCGGAAGCGAAGTCCACGAGCAGTTCGAGACGTACCAGTTGGGCAGACTGATTCTCGACAGTCTGTCGACCAACAGCGGGTCCGCTAAGAAGGCGTCGGAGAGGACCTACAAATAGGGCTTTGTTCTGGGGAGTCTCTGCACGCCTCTGTATCCTCCAGGCTCCAGGTCGGGGCGGTGCCTATCGCGGACGGTGATCGTCCATCTGCAAGCCCTTGCCCATCTAGAATAACAACTGAGACGGTGATCCGGTTTTGGCAAATCTGGAGGCATCGACATGGGCTTGCGGCGCTTTGCGGAGAACCCGCTGATTCGGCCTGGGGATGTGAAACCGTCGCGGGAAGACATGCAGGTGGTGTGCGCGTTCAACTGCGGCTGCGTACGCATGGATGACGAAATTCTGCTGCTGCTGCGGGTGGCAGAGCGGCCGGCGGTGGCGGCGGATGAACTGGTGGCGCCCATGCTGCATCCCGAGGACCCGGGCCGCGGGCTGCACTTCATGCGGGTCAAGAAGGACGACAAGGAGGTGGAGGAGGTCGACTCGCGGGTGTTCAGGCACAAGAGCCGACTGTATCTCACCTCGATTTCGCATCTGCGGCTGGCGCACAGCATGGACGGCCGACATTTCACCGTGCAGGATCGGCCGGCGCTGTTTCCGGCGACGCGCGATGAGGAGTACGGCATTGAGGATCCGCGGATTACGTTGATCGGCAGCGAGTATTACATCAACTACAGCGCGGTGTCGCGGCATGGCATTGCGACGGGGCTGGCGACGACGCGAGATTTCAAGACCTACGAGCGCAGGGGGCTGATGCTGGCGGCAGACAATCGCGATGTGACCATCTTCCCGGAGAAGTTGCGCGGGCGATACCTCTGCTTTCATCGGCCGATGGGCTCGCGGTTTATCAGGGACAGCATCTGGGCGGCGGAGTCGCCGGACATGTTGCACTGGGGCAGGCATCAGTTTGTGGCCGGTCCGCGCGAGGGCATGTGGGATGAACTCAAGGTGGGCGGCGGGGCGGTGCCGATCCGCACGGATCGCGGTTGGCTGAGCATCTATCACGGAGCGGACCGCAATCAGCGGTATTGCCTTGGCCTGTTGCTGACCGAGTTGGAGGAGCCTTGCCGGGTGATTGCGCGGTCAACGGAGCCGATCCTCGCACCGGAGGCGGATTACGAGAAGAAAGGCTTCTTCGGCAACGTGGTGTTCACCTGCGGGGCGGTTCCGTACGCGGACGGCCGTGTAGTGGTCTACTACGGCTCGAGCGATGAGCATACCTCTGCGGCGGAAACGACAGTGGATGAACTGCTGGGGAGCATCTAGGTCGCAAAAAACTGATCCGTGACATTAAAGCGTCACTCACTGGCCAGCGGGAAGCTTGCATCTATAGGTGAGTTGGCCAACTCAACCAGGAAGTCGCTGATGCGCTGACAGGCCAGGTCCAGGTAGCGGCGGCCCTTTTCTGCGGTGGCGTGGGTCGGGTCGCCGTTGGCCGCATGGTCATTGAGCTTGGCGAAATCGCGACTGGTCGAGGCCCAGCCTTTGCGCAGGGCTTCGAACCGGAAGGGCGGGGTCTTGCCATCGCCGGCGGCATCGAGTTCGACCAGGTCTGGATAGAGAGCCATGGCCACAGAGGTTTCCATCTCACCGGAGTGGTCGTCAGGCTTGGTAAAGATGTCTTTGTAGCAGTCGTTGCCCACCGTCCACCAGTTGCAGAGGAAGACGAACACATCCAGGTCGCACTGGATCTGGCGGATGAGCCCGCGGAAGTCGTTGCCGCCGTGGCCGTTGAGCAGCAGGACCTTGCGGATGCCGTGATGGCGGACGGAGGCGATGACCTCGCGGACCATGGCGTCCAGCGTGGCCTGGGTGACGGTGACGGTCAGCGGAAAGGACATGACGTTGCAGTCCACGCCATAGGGGATGGCGGGCAGGCAGATGACGGATTCGCATCGCGGCCAAGCCAGGCGGCAGGCGGTCTGGGCTACGTAGGTGGCGTGTCGGAAGTCTTGGCCCTCGGGCAGGTGACGGTTATGCGCCTCGATGGCCGCGGTGGGCAGCACGGCCACCTCGTACTTGCGCTGCGAGATCCGGTGGAGGTTGGTTGCGGTCAAGTCCCATTCTTCAATCATGCGTCAGTCCTCGGTTCAAGTTGAGGAGGCATTGTAATGGCTTGCGGGCTGGGTTGCACGCTGAAGAGGCTGTGAGCC
>JBJKSL010000654.1:0-19118 GCA_046704145.1 Phycisphaerae bacterium | reverse complement strand
TACGGCTCTACGGCTCATCGAAAACGTCGCCGAAGAGTTGCACGTAGTATGGACCGTTGGCAGAGAAGAAGTAGCCCATGCCCACGAGGGTGAATTCGGGCAGGGCCATGTTTTCGTAATGGTGCGGGCTGTTTTCCCAGCCGGTCTGGACGTCTGCGACAGTGGGATAGTTCCAGGCGATGTTTTCGCCGATCATGCCGACGCGACAGAAGCCGGCGTCGAGGGCACGTTCGAGGGGGCCGTCGCCGTCGGGGTTGATATGGTCGAAGAAGTCGCGCGTGTACATGTCGAGGGCATGTGCGTTGGCGGCTTTCTCCAGGACCTTGGAGTAGCGCAGCTTGGCCAGGCCCTTGCTGACGCGGAAGTCGTTGAGGGCTTCGAACATCTGCTGGTGGATGGGCGAGGCAGGCTGGCCGACGAGGATGCAGGGATCGGTAACGTCGGGGTCGGCGGTGCTGCCGTGAGAGGCGGCGGGCGTGGTGTTGTCTGGTGTGCTGGGCTCATCAACGGTATTACCGGAGGACGAATCATCACTCTGGACGCTGGAGTCCTGCGGTGAGAGCGTGTATTCGACGCATGCAGGCGGGCTGACTGCGAAGAGCACGCAGGCAAGCCAGAGCAACATCGCCTGCATGAGTCTGCTCGATCTGGATGGCATGCGTCCCTCCCGTTTCGGTCGGTGCATTATGCCCCCATCGTCAGGCAAAGGCGAGGATAATCTAGGTCGGTCGCAGGGATGCAGGGCGGCTTGGGCGACGCTATCATTAGTGCCGGAGATTGCAGGCTCGTATGGCTGGCGAGGCGGGCGGGCGCTTCGTGGATACTGATGCGACGGGAGGCAGACATGGCCAAAGTGGCAGTGATAATCGTGGCGGCGGGCAAGGGCGAGCGGTTCAACGGCAAAGAGAACAAGATTTTCGCCAAGCTCGACGGCCGGCCCCTATTTTTGCGGTCGGTGGAGCAGTTCGTGAATCGCGAGGACGTCTGCCAGACGCTGCTGGTGATCTCGCCGGAAGACGAGGAGCAGGTCAAGGAGAAGTACGGGGCGAACCTGGGATTTTTGGGCGTGCAGCGGGTTCGTGGCGGGGCTCGGCGGTGCGATTCGGTCAAGAACGGGTTGGCGGCGGTGCGGGAGGAAGCGGATCTGGTGGCCATCCACGATGCGGCTCGGCCCTGCGTGTCGACGGAGATGATCGACCGGGTTTTAGTCGAGGCTCGCAAGACGGGGGCGGCCATCCTGGCGGCGCCATTGCGGGGGACGATCAAGCGGGCCAGCGCGGCCAAGGTCGTGGATGAGACCGTGCCGCGGGAGGGGTTGTGGGAGGCCCAGACGCCGCAGGTCTTCCGCCGCTCGGTGATCGTCGAGGCCTACGACGTCTGGGCGCAAGATGAGGAGCCGACGGATGATGCGCAAATTGTAGAGGCATACGGGCATCCGGTGGCGCTGGTGGAGTCGGACTTCTCCAACCTGAAAATCACCGTGCCTGGGGACCTGAGCCTGGCCACGGCGGTACTCAAGAGTCGGCCGAAGCCCAAGCCGAAGGGGCCGATCATGCCGTTTGAGGAGGCGCAGTGGTGAGGGAAGAAGAGAATGTTGAATGTTGAATGCAGAATGTAGAATTGAAGAGAAGGGCGGGGGACTTGGGGGAGTTATCCACAGGCTGTGAGTTTCTGTGGACAAACAGGTGCGAGAAACGGTGCGGGTCTGAAACACTCACAGGTGGGCGGCGGATATCCGTCAGGTCACTGCTTGACGGAGTGTTGACAGGGGTTTAAGTTTACGTCGCAGCGTCAAGACTCTCCTTCCACACGGATGGGTTTCCCTTGCAGGAGGCACACTCATGGTTCGCTCCTCGCGCGTAGCAGTTGGCGCAATCGTGTTGGCACTGGGCTGTGGTTTGTTCATCGCAGCGGGTTGTGCGACGGACGAGGTTCTCGGTCCGCAGCGCGACACAAAGATGTCGCCGGATGGTGCCAGTGCTGCGGATGCGCCGGCGATTCCACTGGCCGGCCGGACCGAGGTCGATCTGGCCAAAGAGATGGCTCTGCATCGCGAGATGTACAAGCGCTATCTGCGTGCGCTGGCTACCTTCTACGGCGAGACCGGTTACGAGCAGAAGGCGCGGTATGCACGCGATGAGCTGCGCGGCCTGTCACGCGTGCGGATGTTCAACTACATCACTGATGGGGAGCTTCCGGCCGCGGATGCGGAAGGCGGCGCCAAGCTCGATCTGCCTAACATTCAACTGAAGGGACGCAACGAGCCCGACCTTGTCGAGGACATGGTGCTGCACCGCAAGAATTATGCCGGCTTCCTGCAGACGCTGGTGGCGTATTACAGCGAGAACGGGCTGGACAAGAAAGCCAACTGGGCACGCACGGAACTGAAGGATCTGCAGACGGTCAGGACGTACAACTACATTCAGGATGCGGAGCTTCCGCTGGCCAGTCTGCGGCCGACGGAATCCATTGCTGATGCGGACCGGCTGTATGCGGAAGGTCTGAAGCTGATGGACAAGGGCGGGCATCATGTGATCATCTTCTTCAATCGCGAGACGATGAACGTGGCCCTTTCGAAGTTCAAGGAGTTGATCGCCAAGTATCCCACCAGCGACAAGATCGATGATGCGGCGTATTACATCGCCGAGATCTACAGGGAATATGGGGAAGAGAAGGACAATCTTCTGGCGGTGGCCTGGTACAAGCGGGCCATCGACTGGAACCCCAAGTTGCCGCATCCGGCGTGGTCGCATGCTGCACACGTTCTGGACTTCCGCCTGCACGAGCGAGAGAAGGCGCTGGCGTGGTATCAGAAGGTGATCGAAAACGAAGCGGGCAAGGAGAAGCAGGATATTCGCTTCCTCGGAGACGTGGAGGTGGCGCAGAAACGCATCCGCGAGTTGACCTCGGAGAAGACGCGCTATGCGGATGGGGAACCGACTCCTGCAGCAGAAGCCAGCCCGGCGCCCGTGCCAGTCAATGGAGGGAAGTAGGTTCCAGATTTGAGATTCCGGGTATCCTGGATTTGAGATTCACTGAGCAAAGCCCATGGCAAGCCTGCCATGGGCTTTTGATTAGTCGCGAAGGAAGTTGGTCGCGAAGCGAGTTAGTCGAGATGGAATTAACGCGGCGGCGCTGAGAGTTTGGCCATGAGGTTTGCCACCTGCAATGAGCCTTGGGATGGTGTGGCGCGGATCGAAGAGGTCTTCGAGATCGCAGCGCGCATCGGCTTTGAGGGGGTAGAGATTGCGCCGTTCACGCTGGCTGAGCATGTGGACGAGGTGAGCGGTGCCCGACGTCGCGAAATCGCGCGAGCGGCGGCTGACGCGGGGGTTGAGATTGTCGGGCTGCACTGGCTGTTCGTGTCGCCCAAGGGGTTGCACTTGACCACGCCGGACGTGGCTGTTCGCCGGAGGACGGCGGACTATCTCAAGTCGCTGGCGGACTTCTGCGGGGACCTGGGCGGCAAGGTGATGATTCTGGGTTCGCCCAAGCAGCGCAGCATCGAGCCGCCGACCACGCGAGACGAAGGTTGGAAGCGGGCTTGTGAAGTGCTGGCGTCGTGCGGGGATATGCTGGCGGCACGGGGCGTCAGCCTGTGTATTGAGGCGTTGGCTCCCAAGGAAACGAGCTTCATTCAGACGCTGGATGAGTCGACGCAACTGGCGGAGGACATCGGCCATCCCAACATCGACGTGATGCTTGACGTGAAAGCCATGTCGAGCATGCTGGACGGAGTGATTGGCACGATCGGGCGTTTCGGCAAGCGGGCACGGCATTTTCATGCCAATCACCCGAGCGGCAAGGGAGTGGGCATGCCGCTGCAGGCTGGCGATGGCGAACCTATCGACTGGCCGGCGGTTCTGGCGGCTTTGCGAGGCAGCGGGTTTGCAGGTTGGGTCTCCTGCGAGCCGTTCGATTACACGCCTGACGCCACCACGGTGGCGGAGACTGCATATCGTACGCTGCGAGGAGCACTGGCAGAATAAGGCAGCAGCAACGGGCTATCACCAATCATTGCAGAAAAAGCTTGCGGATGTGGGGCCCGGTCGCCACAATGAACTTGGGGTAAGAAGCGGGGCATAACCAACGGATAAACAGGTTTCGTGCGAAGTCATCGCGCACGGTCAACGCATGCCGGGGAATCGGCAGTGGATTTCAATATGCGATCATCATCTGGGTTTCGGTTTGCCTACGCAGCGCTGATTGCGTCGGTAGCGATGGTTCTGCCGGCGGCAAGTTTCGCAGGGCAGATCACGCTGGCTGCACAGCATGCCGTTGCTGCCGGGCCGATCTGTGCGAAGGTCGCCGGGCTGAAGGCTGGAGCGATCTGCAGTGTGAAGGGCGGCGGTCATACTAGCGTCGGGCAGGTTGATGATGATGGCCTTGTGTGGTGGTGGACCAAGGGCATCGAGGCCGGGCAGAAGGTAACGTTTGAAATTGCGCCGGCGGCGAGCAGTACGCATGCGCTAAAGGTGGAGCAGACTGGGTCGGAGAGCATCGACGTAACCATCGACGGCAAGCTCTTCACCACGCTGAATTTCAAGAAATCGGAGCCGCGGATCTACCTGTATCCGGTGATCGGGCCCACGGGCGTGGGCGTGACGCGCGATTTTGCGATGAAGGACACGTCGCTGGAGCGGGACAACAAGCGGCAGGATCATCCGCATCATCGGTCGATGTGGACGGGCTACGGTGATGTTCGCGTGAAGGACTTCAACAAGAAAGGCTACGACTTCTGGGCGGAACCGAAGGGCAAGAAGCTTCCTCGCCAGGTGTTGACCAAGGTCGTGCGCATGGTCAGCGGTCCGGTGTTCGGCAAGATTGAAGCAACAATCGAATGGCGAAGTCCCGAAGGTCAGCGACTCTTCAGTGAAGACCGCGCGTACACTTTCTATAGAGGCGACGAGAACGAGCGGCTCATCGATACGAAGAACGTGTTCTCATTCAACGACATGGATGTGAAGTTCGCTGACACCAAGGAAGGTGGCATGATTGCCCTTCGGCTGGCGGTGACCATGGACGAAGTTGGGGTGAAGAGCCCTGAACCGATGCACGGGCGGGCGACGAACAGCCGCGGCGGTGTGGGTGCGGGACCAAAGGGGCAGTGCTGGGGCAAGCCGGCGGAGTGGTGCGACTACGTAGGCCCGTTGGGCGGTGAAACCGTGGGGGTGGCGGTGTTCGATAATCCGAAGAACTTTCGACATCCGACGACATGGCACATTCGCGATTATGGACTGTACACGGCCAATCCGTTCGGGTTGGCTGCGTTTAGCGGCGACAAGCGTAACGACGGCTCGAAAGTATGGAAGAAAGGCGAGTCGGCCGAGTTCAATTATCGTGTCATCATTCATAAGGGCGATACCAAGTCGGCCCACATTGCAGGTCAGTGGCTTTTGTATAGCAGTCCGCCAACCATCAGCATGAAATGACATCTTTTGCGTGGGACCGGCGCGTCTTGCCGGTCCGGGCGGCCGACTGAAAGCCAGGCTCGCATGGTGTGCGGCGTGGCAACATTTCTGCGGGCCGCTGTCAGTCAGATCAATCCTGTAAACGTTGATTGCCGGAAGCGGCAGGCTTACGTGTTTGCGTATTCGGCATATTGAAAGGTATTCAGCCGTGAGCGAGATCATTACCAGCACAGAACGTAGTCAGTTGTTCGACATACTGTGTCATGAGGCTTCGAGTTGTCGGGCTTGTCCGCGGATGAGGGCGCACTCGGCGGTATTGACCCGACGTAACGGAACGTTGAGTCCACGCGACCTGTTTGTGGGTGAGGCTCCGGGGCGTCTGGGAGCAGATCGTACTCGGCAGCCGTTCAACGGCGATCAATCCGGAAGCAGGTTCGAAGAGTTGCTGGCGAGCATTGATTTGAGCCGTGATGAGGTTTTCGTTAGCAACGCTGTGCTGTGCTGTCCGACGGATGGGAATCAGAATCTCTCGCCGAGCATAGATGAGATTCGCAACTGCGGCAGGTTTCTGGCGGACACGCTGGAACTGTTGCGGCCGCCGGTGGTGGCCACGCTCGGTGCGGTGGCGTTGCGCAGCGTCGGTCGTCTGATCGACCGCCCGCTGGTGCTGGCCGAGCGTGCCGGCACCATCGTTGAATGCGAGGACTTTCTGCTGGTGCCGTTATACCATCCCAGCCCACGAGTGCTGAATAGCGTGCGTCCGTTCGAGCAGCAGAAGGCCGACTTCGAGGCGGTGCGTGAAGCCGTCGAGTGGACGACGGTGGCTACGGCTTGAGATGCCTGTTCAGAGGACCGGCTGGAAGCCGGGTCCCACACCAGAATGATCCGCCGAGAGGCGACAATCCGTCACCACATCTTATAACAGACACGGATTTTGCGATTTTCTCTTCAACCGGGCAGGGCGAATTGGTATGATGTGAGCGAACAATCGCACACTGCGACAGCTTCCAGAGTGACCCGCGATCTTTGTCGCGGGTTTTTTTGTGGCTGCGTAGTCCGGCATTGCCGGTCATGCCACGATTCGGTCATCGCGGCGGGTGAGCAGGATGTAGAGGAAGAACGCTCCGCCGACGAGATTGGTGAGTACGCCTACGGGCACTTGGCGCGATTCCTGGCGAAGCCACCACATGGCATTGCGGGCCAGCAAGTCGCATAAGGGTAGAAAGCTCGCACCGAGCAAGGCGCACGCGGGCAGCAGGCGGCGGTGAGCGGGGCCGACCAGGTATCGCGCGATGTGCGGAATGATCAGGCCGACAAAGCCTATGGGCCCGCAATGGGCCACGATGCCGGCGGTGAGCAGTGAGGCTGCGAAGTAGGCCCAACGCCGCGAGCGCTGCACGGGGACGCCGCGGCTGGCGGCGACGGTTTCACCCATCATGAGCAGATCCAGATCGCGATGCAGCCAAGCCGCGACCCCTCCGGCCAGGGCGAGCATGACGACAGCCTCGTAGACTGGGTCCATGCCGACGATTTCGAGCGAACCCATCATCCAGCGGAGAATGCGGCTGAGGTCCTGCTCGCGAGCGAGGAACATGACGAACACGATCAACGCCGAGCAGAGGAAGCCGATGGTGATGCCGGTCAGCAGCAGCGTGCCGACGGTTGCCGTCCGCCGCAGGTGGGCGACGCCGTAGACCGCAAGTACGCAGACGAGGGCACCGGCGAAGGCGGCGAGGCTGACCAAAGGTATGCCGTGCCAGACGGCGCTGCCGGTGAGTACGATGACGATGGCGGCGCCGAGTGAGGCTCCGCTGGAGATGCCCAGGGTGTAAGGCGAGGCCAGGGGATTGCGGAACAAGGCCTGGAACATCGCTCCTGCGACCGCGAGAGCGGCCCCAGCCAGAGTGCCAATAAGCAGTCTCGGAAGAGGGAGTACGGCGAGGTTGCTGATAAACTTATGGACCGGGCTGTCGGGAGCGCGGCGGACGGCGTCCTGCCAGTTGGCGGCCCAGCCGATGCCGGTGGTGCCGATGCCCAGCGACAATGCGGCGACGGCGAGCCAGAGGACGATGAGCGGTATGTAGGTTCTTGCGGTTCGCACGGTATTGTCACTTCAATCCCACGGATTTGGGTCCGCGGGCGTTATTTCTCACACTCGCATTCTGTCTTGTCGCAGTTCTTCACACGTCGTGGACTGCCAGTTGGATCGACCAGGATTCATTATCTGGTGCGCGATGAAGCACAAAATCCGTCTTGAATACACGTTGCAACAGGCTGACGTCCAGCAGCGAATCTACCGGGCCGTCGAAGGCCACGGTCCGATCGCGGATGGCGATGATTCTGCCGCCCAGGGCGATGGGCAGGTTCAGGTCGTGGCAGATGACCAGCAGAGTCTTGCCAGCCGCGTGCAGTTGTCGCATAAGGCGGATCAACTCAGCCTGGTGAGCGGGATCCAGCGCGTTGGTCGGCTCATCCAGGAACAGCGTAGGCGACTGCTGGACCAGGGCGGCGGCGATCCACACCTTCTGTCGCTCGCCACCGGAGAGCGTGTCCACCGTGCGATCGAGCAGCGGCTCAATGTGGGTGGCTGCGGCGGCCTCGGCGACGGCGCGATGGTCGTCGGTCGACAGGGCTGACAGTGCATCTACGTGTGCGTAGCGAGCGGACTCCAGCACGTCTCGGACGCGGAAGCCGAGATAGCCCTCGTGGATCTGCGGCACGTAGGCGATGCGGCGGGCGATTTCGCGGCGCGGGAGCTGACGAATCGGGCTGCCGTCGAGGATCACCGTGCCGGTGTCTGCCGGCAGCAGCCCGAGCAGGCCGGCCATCAGCGTGGACTTTCCTGCGCCGTTGGGGCCGATGATGCTGACGCAGTCGCCGGCGTTTATGCCCACGTTCACATTGCACAGCACGGGTCGGCCTAGTCGGCTGATACTCAGGTTGTCGGCCTGAATGAGCATGGGGGCATTCTACCGCGGTTGAGAGAGGTTGGCACCGGCTATTCGTAGACGTTCCGCCGATGGCCGATGCGGTAGATTGTGACGGTCTGCTTGGGGTCGTCAACGAGGTAAAGGATACGGGTAGACGCTGATGCGAACGCGAAAGCCGCCTGCGAATGTGCCTTTGAGTTTCTTGCAGCCTTGGGGCCGTGGATCATCAGCCAACGTGATTATCGCCTTGTCGAGGCGCGAAATGACATCGTGGGGCAGGCTGGCCAGTTCAGCCGCAGCACGCTTGCTCACGATGAGTGAGTAGCTCAAATCTTGCCCTCCGCGCGAAGGCGGCTGCGGAGCTGCTCGTAGGACTCGAAGTCAGCATCGTCACTAATCGCTTGCTCCAGATCCTGGGAATCGAGGCGATCCTCCAGAGCCTCAAGCAACGCATTGTACTGCTCTACCGGCAGAAGGACGGCAGTCTGCTGGCCCTGCTGGTCGACGACGAATCGGGGGTCCAGTCTCATTGCGATCTCCTTGCCATTATTCTCGGAAAAGGGCGGAACCAGAACAAGAAGCGGGAGTTGTGCAACCGACGGAGGGGCGTGACAATGTGGACATGCAAGCGTTTCGCCTTTTCGCCGTAATGGTCGTGGCCGCCGCCGGTTCGGGGTCTGCCAGTTCGCCGCTGGATTCAGCGCCGCCAGGCAAGTACTTTCCGTTGGACGCCAAGGCCCACGCGACGGCTGAGTCGTTCGCGTACGGCCGGCCGGTGGTGGGGACAAGCTACTTCTACTGGTACGATGTGTACAGCGGTGCGCACCTCCGCAATCCCGACGGGACGGATGCGCTCACCGATCATCCGCCGGCATCGGCTATGGCGGACTTCAGCTACAAGTCTGTGGACTGGCACTACTCGCAGCTTCGCGACGTGCGGGAGGCGGGGATCGATTTCATCATGCCGGTGTTCTGGGGGCTGCCCGGCGAAGATACGTCATGGAGCTATGCCGGTCTGCCGCCGTTGATTGCGGCGCACGATCGCATGCTGGCGGAGGCGAAGGCTGATCCGGATCGGCCGATGCCGCCGAAGATCGGAATGTTCTATGACACCAGCACGTTGCGGTTCAACAAACAGGTCGGCAATCACCTCGTAACGGGCCAGCTGATCGACATGGCCAGCGATGCCGGGCGTGAATGGTTTTACGCGACGGTGCGTGATTATTTCAGCATGATTCCGCCGACCAAGTGGGCTCGCGTGGATGGCAAGCCGATCGTGTTTCTGTATGGGGCGGGATTTGCCAAGGCGGTGGACGATCTGTGGTACGCGGATCTACAAAAGCGGTTTCGCAGGGATTTCGGCACGGGCCTGTTCGTGGTTCGCGAAGTGAGTTGGCCGGGGGCGGCGGATGCCTCCTACCGTTGGGGCGGGGCGTTGGGGCTGACCATCGGCGATGCGGTGGCGGGCGTCGGACCGGGATACGATGACTCAGCGGTGCCCGGTCGCAAGCCGCAGGTGGTCAGCCGCCAAGGTGGAGTCTTTTACCAGCAGCAGTGGGAGAGGCTATTGCACATGCGGCCGTCGCGGCGGCCCTGGATGGTACACGTAGAGACGTGGAACGAGCTTCATGAGGGTACTGACATATTTAGGTCGCAGGAGCACGGCGATAGGTACATGCAAGCGACGGCACGGTACGCAGACATGTTCAGATCGGCTGTGCAACTCGAACCGACGGGGCCGTTTGTTCGGGCCGATCACGTGCGTTGGACCGGCCGACAGAGCGAAGGCCTCGAACTGCTACCCAGCGGGAATGACGGCTGCTGGCAAGCAAAGGCAGTCGACGCTTCGGCAGCGGTGATGAGTGCGCCCTGCACGGCCGACAGCCCGGCGTACCTGTACTGGCGTGTGGACGACTCGTACATGTTTGACGAGTTGGATCGCTCGGCAGAATTAACGGTTGTGTTCCGCGACGACGGGGGCTGTGGGCAGTTCCGGATCGAGTATGACAATTGCGACCCGAAGGCGAGCGTGCTGTCAGGGGCGTTTCGGCCGACAGAGTCGATCGAGGTGAATTCGACGGGCACCTGGCGGACGGTTAAGTTGATTCTGCCACAAGTGCGGTTCATCGACCGGACGAACAATGCGGATCTTCGGCTGGCGATTACCGGCGGCAGTCGGCAACTCACGGTGCGCGAGTTGATCGTGCGTAAGCTTCTGGGTACCGAGGTCGAGTTGGAGCCCGTCGGCAAGTAGAACGCTGCGTACTCGTACGTGTTTATCTCCTCAACTCGGCGGGCGGGGCTTCAAAGCAGTTGCTGCAGCGGGCTTCGTAGGCTTCGGGACCGCCGACAAGGGTTTGGCCGCCGACGGGTGCGAGGCGCTGGGTGTGGTCGGCGACGGAGCCGCAGCGGGCGCAGAGGCCCTTGGTGAGGATGATTTCGTCGGCCATCTCCGCCAGTTGAGGCATGAGGCCGAAAGGCTGCCCCCAGGAATCCAGGTCCAGGCCAACTGCGATCACGTCGCATCCACGGTCGGCCAAGTCACTGCACACCTCAATCAGTGCGGGGCCGAAGAACTGGGCCTCATCAATGGCGATCAGGCTGGCGCTGCCGAGAAGACTGAGGATTCTGCGTGCGTCGCTCACCGGCTGGGCTTCGATGCGGTGGCCGCTGTGCGAGACGATCTCGCGCTGGCAATAGCGATCGTCGCTGGCGTGCTTGAAGGCGGCGACTTCGCGGCCTTGGGCCTGAGCGGCGCGCAGCATGCCGACCAGCCGCTCGGTCTTGCCGCTGAACATGCAGCCCCAGATGACGCTGATACGGCCACGTCCCATAGTGCGGCCCATCATGCACGCCGGTGGCTAAACTGCAAGTGGCTACCAAGCAACGTCGTAAGTAGCTTTCGCCCCAGGAGTTATGAACTACGGCCCCAGCTCGCCGGCTCTCGGGGCGAGCGCGTCGTTACAGACGTTACAGTCCGCACGGCCCGCCACCCTGCCTTAAGTTCCGCTGATTTCTGAGGTTGCGTTAGCATTGACCACTGTCGGCGGGGTCTCGGCATCGTTCCTGCTCTTATCAGTTGACCAGAGGAGTTTCCATAGACTTCGCGAGGAGCGGGAGGCGGATATGAGTATTGGCGGGATCAGTCCGATTGGTGGCGGGGCCGTGCCCCAGACGAACATGCCGGCGTCCGTGGCGGGGGGAACCGCTGCAGCACCGGCCGGCCAAGGCAGTCAGTTGCAGGCGGGCGACACGGGTCTGATTACGCCCGGCAGTTCTATTCTGGCCATGTCGAGCACATCCATCAGCGCGAGCATGGAAACGCTGACGGCCAGCAATTCGCCCATGCTGGCCAACAACGACGCGCTGGGAGCGGCCCTGCTGCTGTTGGTGCTGCAGTACATGCAGGAGAGCGATCCAACGCAGAAGCAGAACCTGCTGAGCACGATCATGTCGATTGCGGGCGGGCAGCAACAGGGCGGCAACAATCAATCCAGCTTGATGTACAGCTCGTCGAGCCTGAGCATTGAAAGCACGCAGCTGGTGATGATTGGTTCGGGCGATGCGCTGGGGGCCTACTCTGGTGCGAGTGCCGGCCTGCAGCAGGTTCCGCAGTCGGACTCCGGAGCTGCGGGGTTGAACGTGCTGGCGTAGTTGGGTGCGAAGCCCCAAGCGGCGGAAGAAAGCGTGCGGATTTTGGGGGCCTACAGCGACATTAAGCCCTTCATGTGGGCTTCGACGCAGTCGGCCAGGGCGTCGAGGTTGTAGCCCCCCTCCAACACGCTGACCAGGCGTGGCTGGCCGAGCTCGCGCATGAGCTGCAGAGCCTGAACGGTCATCCACTCGAAGGCTTGGGTGGAAAGGCCCATGTGGGCCAGCGGATCGTCCACGTGGGCGTCGAATCCGGCTGATACCAGCATAAACTCGGGACGGAACTCGGCGATGCGAGGCAGAACCTGCCGATCGAACGCGCGGTGGTAGTGTTCGTCGGTGCTGCCCGGCATCATGGGGATGTTCAGGGTGGCGCCCGCGCCGGGACCGGTGCCGACTTCGTTGGCGAAACCGGTGCCGGGGAAGAGGGTTCGCGGGTCCTGATGCAGGCTGCAGAAGAAGACATCGGGGTCGGCCTCGAAGTGATGCTGCGTGCCGTTGCCGTGATGCACGTCCCAGTCAAGGATGGCGATGCGTTTGAGGCCGTACTCGTTCCGCAGGTGCTCGGCGGCAATGGCGATGTTGTTAAGGTAGCAGAATCCGTAAGCCCGCTCGTGTTCGGCGTGGTGGCCGGGCGGGCGAACCGGACAGAAGGCGGATTCGAGGTTGCCAGCCATCACCTCGTCGCAGGCTTTGATCATGCCGCCTGCTGCCAGCCGGGATACTTCAAAGGTCAGCGGGCACAGCGGGCATTCCTGGGTGTCGATGTAGGACAACTCTCGCTCGGAGCGGAGTCGCAGCCTTTCGATGTAGTCAACGCTGTGCACTCTTTCGACGAATTTGAGATCGATCGCCTCAGGTAAGATGCGAGTAGTCTTCGCGAGAATGCCGCTGGTCTGCAGTCGATCGTGGATGGCGTTGATTCGCTCGGCCCGCTCGGGATGGTGCGGACCGGTATCGTGCAAGACGTACTGATCCGACCAGACAATGCCCGTTGTGGCCATAACGTATTCTATCTCAGCTTGAGCGAAACGACCTTGCTGCCGCGAGGTGTGGACTGCTCCTCGTATTCCACGGGCTGACCCTCGGGGAGTTCCTCCAGGCCGGGCGGCAGAGCCGACTGATGTACGAACACGTCGGTGCTGCCGTCGTCGGGAGTAACGTACCCGAAGCCTTTCTGCCGATCGAACCACTTGACCGTACCGGTTGCCATGGATGCGCTTCCCGCCAAAAGAATCGTGCGCGCCGGGGCCCCTGCTGGCGGCGTCTACGGTTGCATGATGGCGTTGATGAGCGGGTGCGTCAAGCCCAAGCGGCGATGCCGGCCCGTGCAGGTCAACGTGCATCCGGCGGTTTCCGCTCAACCTTGATGTAGACTTTCTTGTTCACGCGGATAAGCTGTCAGCCGTCAGGCATGGCGTGCGAGTCTCGATTTTGCGACATCAGTTCGGCGCGATTTCCGATCTTCAGGGAGAGTTCCCGGTGGACGACGCAGGGCTTGAAGAAACTACCGACGTATTCGGTCTGACAACGGAGCTTTCCTTTTCGCCTGATGCCCCGGCAGTGGCTAAGCCCCCATGTTCTTGGACCCAGATCACACAAGCCGACCGCGAATTGAGTCTGTCTCGGCCGCTTGGTACTCCGTGGGTGGCGATAGCGATGGTGTTCGGTTTGCTCCTCTGGACGGCCGCCACAGTCGGCCCAGTGAGGCAGTCGCTGTCGTACCCTACAACGCCCAACATCTTACTGGATGTTGTGATGGTGCTGGGAGACTTGTTCCTGGCGTTCATGATTCCATACATGCTGTTCGGTCGTGAGTCTTTAACCTTGACCGACGATAGTCTCCATTTCGAGCGCAAGGTGCTCATACCGCTGAAGGTAGTGAACCTGCCGCTTTCCAGCGTCCAGATTCTTCGCATGGCGCGCGAGCTGGATTTACGCAATAAGAACAGGATAAACGTTTTCTCGCTGGTGATAGAAACAACCGGTAAGCCAATCCGGTTTGCATGGAACAGCACGGAGGAGGAAATACGCTGGCTGGCCGATCTGATTCAGCGGCACATCTGGAAATATGCCCCCAAGGTTGGATTGAGTGCAGACAGGTTCCTCGGCAGACTGGGCCAGCCACAATCCTCGCGGGAGATTCTCAGGCCGCAAGAGCTTCCGCTGCCGCGACCCGCTGGCACGGGTGTCCGTTTGGAGCGACAGATCAATCGGACCACTATCTGGCGGCGCACACCGGCGAAGAGTCTCGTGGCTATTACTCTCTTTACCGCATTCTCGAACGGACTGCTGGTGTTTGGCCTCGAGAAACTCCTGTTCACCGACTCCCGCATTGACTTCGTTGCTGTTGTGTCTGCAATAGTTCTTTTGTTTCCCCTTGCAATCTTCGGCTTGTTGCTTCTGCTGTTTTGGATGATGTCGGTTGGGGGATTCATCGCTGGAACGGAATGGGTATTCGAGCCCGGTCGGGTCGGGCAGAAGTTCTGCATTCTCGGTCTGGGTCGTGGCCGATGGCAGAGCTTGCCGGAGTGTCCACGAATTGAGATTCGTCCGTGGACAGTCCTACCGAAGAAACGGAAAGCAAACCAACGCCGGGAGCGTCGCAGGCTTGATCGCCTTGCTGTTGGCGTTGTGGAAGGCGACCGGGATATCGCAACACTGGGCCCATTCACGTCTGCAGAGGCGGCGTGGATTGCTGACGCGCTTCTCCACGACTTCCGGAATTGGCAGATGGTGAGCTGATGAGATGGCAGGCAAGGGCCGGCTGACACGATTCGCGAACTGACATCTAGTCACCGGCTGTTTGCGAGGTCGCTTGCTGGGGCTGAGATTGGCCGGGCGTCATGGTCCAGCCGGTCCAGTCGCCGATGTAGGCGTCGATATTGTCACTGCTCAGAGGGCGCAAGGGTACAAAGGCGAGACGCTTATCCTGCGTGGGTTCGTGCACGCCACTGGAACAGAGTTGCAATGCCTGGCTGCCGATCTCGCCGTAGTCGGCTCCCAAGAGGCAGGTGCAACGGCCGCTGCTGACGAGTGCCCACTGGCATGGCAGGCCACCAAAGGTAATGTAGCGAGTCTGCGGGCCGAAGATATCATCGAACTGTGCGTGGGCGTCGCTCAGCCAGTCGTGCATTGCCACCCAGGCGTTCAATCGCGGGTATCTCTGCGAGCGCTCGCGGACGATGCGCACGGCCTTCTGCGGATCGTCGTTGCAATCGAGATCGGCCAGGACCTCAACGCTGCTGTGGCGGCGGATTTCCTCCATGAAAATGATGTGGCGCATGCCGTAGATGGGATACTTGTCGCCGGCGTGCAGAACCATGATGGTACCACCCCTGGGGCCCAGAGCCTCGGCCGTGCAACGGGCCAGTTTGCGGCCGATCTCGATATCGTCGAGGCCGACATGGGCGAAGCGTGTGGCCTCTGGTGCGGCCTCAACCATGGAGACAATCACCAGGCCTCGCTGGTAGAGCTTGGCCAGCAGGGGTGCGACCGCTTGCTGGTTGTTGATGTGTATGCACACGCCGCGAATATCCGGGTTGCCCAGTTTGCTGGCCAGCAGGTCGGCTTGAGCGCGGGGGGAATCGTCTGCCGGGGTATAGAACTGCACGCGAACGCGTGAGCCGAACCGCATCTGGCGCAAGGCACCGGCCTTGAGCACCGGCCACAGTGGATCGTGCGGACCGGCGCTGACGAAAGCCACCAGGCCTCGCCTGCTCATTTCGAGTACGGCGTCGGTGGCCGTCTCTTCCTTGCAGCCCGCACACGAAAGGGCAGCGCATCCGGCCAACAAGGTCCGCCGCCGGATCGGTGTACTGAAGAGTCTCTCGCTACGGCTACGCCGTGCTTCAGTCTGATCTACCCTGTTCATAGCTGAAACCTTATCGGGCCATGGCAGCTGGATCAATATGAGGGGGAAGAGGTTTCAGGTTCCAGGATTCAAGTTTCAAGTTGAAGCGTCCAGGTTTCGGGTTGTGACTGTTATTCTCGGGCCTGCTTAAAAAAACGCAGATTCATGCTTGACCTGAGGGTTGTCGCGTTACCACTCGCGTCAGCTGTATCGTAGATTTGGCCAGTGCATGGGGATTGGCTGCAGAACAGGCCGCCATCCTCGTGCGATTGAGGGGACCGGCTCCGCACGTGGAGCCGACGACTGGTTTCCTGGCCAATCTGCCGGAAGAACACCGGTGCGATGGCCATGCAATTGAAGCGGGGGGTTATGTCTTACCTTCTGGAAGCACTTGGCCGGGGGCTGATCGGACGCCTGTCGGACGCCTTTCGCGATCGGCTCGAACGTCCCAACACGCCGGGCCGCAATCGAGCGTGGCAGCGTCTTCGCAAATCGCCTGAAGACCCCGACGCGATGCTGGATTTTGCATTCGCATGCATGCGTGACGGGTGTACCGCCCAGGCTCGCGACTACTCTCTTCAGGTGACAGCGTTGGATCCGGAGAACATGGTGGCACGGCTGGCGGCAGCTAGTTGCCTGGAACAACTAGGACTCGTCGATGATGCCGTCCATCAATTGATCGCGGCCTCAGAGTTGGATCCTATGGACGCCGCGATCCAATACGGCATCGCCTATTGTCGAGAGCGGCAGGGGCGTACTCACGATGCGGCTCATCATTATGGGCTGGCGGTTAACGTCTGCCCGGGACTTCGCACAGCCCGCGAGCGGCTGGCCGCCATTCACATGATGCATGCGGACGTCGGCTTGGCCATCGAGCAGTATGAAGAGATGCTGGTCGAGGAGCCCGGCGACGTGGATCTGCACCTTACGCAGGCGGGACTTTTACTGCGAACGGGTGACGGAGAGGGAGCCATCGCGGAGTTCGAGAGAGCTCTGACTATCGAGCCGGATAACTGGCACGCGCGTAATGACCTGGTGGACACGCTGGAGCGGGCGGGGCTCATTCAGGATGCCATTACGCAGTTGCAGCGTCAGGCGGAAAAGCAGCCGGAGTTTCCCGACAGCCATCTGCGGCTGGGCGATTTGTATGTGAAATTGGGGCAGGACGACACTGCGCTTCGGGAATACCTGCGGGCGGTGGAGATTCATCCCAACTTCCTGGAAGCGAACGTCAAGATCGGCACGCAGTACCTTCGGGCCGGTCAGTATACCGATGCGGCAACCTGGTTCAGTCGGGCGATCGAAATCAACGATCGTTTGCTGACCGCGTACGTCGGGCTGGCTGTAGCGCAGTACGAAGCCGGCCGCGAGACGGAAGCTCTGTCCAGCCTCGATTTGGCCGTCAGCATTGAGCCCAACAGTACGCTGCTTTACTCGGAAATGGCCCGGCTACAGTTGAAATCGGCCATGCAGCGTGAAGCTGAGCAGTACCTGGAGTCCGATCCGGACACGGACGTGGCAGCACCGCCGATGTCGCCGGCGGACGACCTCGTCGAGGCGCAGATTGAGCGGCATCGCGGACTGGTGAACGCCCGGCCGAATCATCCTGACGCGCACTACCGGTTGGGTCTGCTGTTGCGGCAGCGGGGTTTGCTGGACGAAGCCATCGAGCAGTTCCGCGAGGCGGTGCAGATCAATCCGAGTTTCACGAAGGGGCTGATCAAGTTGGGACTCGCCCTGCACGAGTCCGGCCAGACTGAAGAGGCCATCGACACGCTGCAGGGAGTGATGGCACTGGAGTCCAACCTGTTGGAGATGCACTATCGCCTGGGCGTGCTCTTTGCGGATCGCCTGCAATTCGAGATGGCCATCGAGCACTTCGAGCGGGGTGCGGCGGGGAATCCGGCCAGTCTCGAGTGGCGCGAAAATCTCGCCGTCGCCCTCGAGAATCTTGGCCTGATCGATCGGGCCCGGGCGATGTATCACCGGGTGTGCGAAACGGTGCACGAAAACGCCGAGAGCGAGCTTGTGCCAACGTCCGTGCGGCATTAAGGGCGAATAGCAGCGGGATCGCAAGTCCGTCCGTTACCCACCCCTTCGCAAAAAAACGCGAAGGGATGGGGCACCCGGCCAACGCCTGTGCGGCATTAATGCTTCCCAGGGTGCGCTGCGCGACCCTGGGCTTGGTTGGAGAACTGGGTTGTGGTTCCGGCCGGTTCCATCCTTTTGCTCTGAACAGGAACCTGCCTACGGCAACAACTGCTTGCGCTTCTCCGGGTTGTGGAAGTACAGGAAGCGGATCATGCCGTCGAAGCCGTGGCAACTGCTGCACAGATTCGGGGGCTGATAGGGCATGACCATGGGCATCATGGCCCGCAGTTGATCTTCGGTGATCTTGCTGGGATCCACCGTGGGGTAGCCTGGGCCGGGCGGGCGACCGTGCGGGGCATGGCAGGTGATGCAGCCGATGCGGCCCTGGCGGCCGATGCCTCCCTTGTCGTTGACCAGCGGCATAAAGCCCGGCGTGCCCGGATCGACCACGTTCTGGATAGGGCCGAAGTGGTTGACGACGTGCACCTGCTTGGCCCCCCCACCGGCGCTGTGGCAACCCACGCATCTTCGCACGTCCGCGGGCATATGCTTCATCGAGCCGACCGCCGGCTGAGTGGTACCGTCAGTGGCGTGCACGGAGTGGCACGGACCGCATGAAAGCATCGGCCCCTTGGGAGCGGTCTTGCCTTTCTCCGCGGCGAAAGCCTTCATCTGCCCGGGATTGTGCATGCTCAGGCCGATGTACTGCAGGTCGGTATGGCAGGACATACACATGGCACCCGGATCCTGGGCCTTGCCGGCTCGCAACAGACGCGTATGGCCCGGCGGCGAATGCGGGTTGTGGCAGGTCTTGCAGCCGATGGCCCCGGAGGTGCGTCCCGGACCGGTGGGCACGAGCGGCAGGCCCTGTACCTCTCCGGCGGTTTCCAGCGGCTGGGTGGCAGGAGCCGTACCCGTCGGCCGAGCGGGCCTGGTGCCGTGGCCGCCCCACTGCATGACCTTGTGGCAGCCCAGGCAGGCGGCGTCCTCGATCGCGTAACGATGGTCGGGCTTGACCGTCCACAGGCCAAGGTCTTCGTCGTTACTGTGCGGCTGGTGGCAGCTGAGGCATTCATCGCTCTGCTTTTGAGCGGCGGCAGGCCATGCAGCCGTCTTCATCTTGGAATCGTGCAAGCCGCCTGACATCTTTGCCTGATCCTTGTGGCACTGCACGCACAAGGC
>JBJKSL010000653.1:0-3964 GCA_046704145.1 Phycisphaerae bacterium | reverse complement strand
CCGGGAACTCCGTGGCCATCAGCAACCACGTGCGCCTTGCCCGAGTGCTGGACCCCCGCGATCTGGACGACAAAGCCGGCCGGGCTATCGCTGCCATCGCCGGTAGTGTGCGGCAGTCACCGCTGGGTTTCGAGCGTCTGTTGCTTGCCGTCGATCTGTATAATACTGCCCCTACGGAGGTTGTCGTCGTGGGCCCGCTAGGCTCGCCGAAGACTCAGGCATTGATCCGGACCGCAAATCAGGGGTATGATCCGTACCGGCAGGTGTTCGTGCTCGATCCGACCAACGCCGAGTCGGCGGAATTGCGGAAGCGCGCGCCGCTCTTCGAGGCCAAGCTGGGGGTCGAGGGTCGACCTACTGCTTACCTCTGCCGGGACGGCACGTGCAGCCGGCCGCTCTGGGAAGAGGACGAACTGCGGCGCGAGTTGTGCGCCGGCCGTGGAGCTTGAACACACGAATCGGCTTGTGGGTGGGTTGCACAGGGAATGTGCCGCGGCACGTCGGCGTGGCACGCCAAAGGGAAGAAAGGCGAACCGTGACCTTCACGTCCAGAGATTTGTGCAGGTACATCGTCGGTGCATTTGGCGTTGCGGTGCTCTCTCTGGCCGCGCGCGCGTCCGCTCAGGCTCCTGCTTCTGTACCAGCCCCTGCCGTTGCCCCTGCTGAGCCTGACTACGGGTCAGCCACGCCCATCCCCGAAGACATGATTCGTCGTCGGCCGCGTCAGGTGATCGTTCTGCCCAGCGAGCCGGGTGAGTATGGCGAGGATTCACTGCAACTATCCGGCGGCGTGCTCGGCAAGATTCAGCCCGATGCGCATCGTCTGCCCGAAGGTTACGTGGTGGCGGGGGCGTCCGTGTCGATCGAGCGGCAGGGCGACTGGCTGGTCTGCTACCTGCCCGGCGATCGTCTGCTGACCGTCGGCGCCCGCGATACGAGCGGATGGACGAATGAGCTCAACGCCCGCCGCGTGCCGCAGTCCTTGATTCAGGTCTGCCAGGCCCAGGGCGTGAAGGTTGCTCCGGAAGCAGCCGTTAGCGTCGAGGCACCCGGCAAGAGTTGGCGGCTCGTTGATCCGCAACGCGCCTTGATGGTGGAGATGGACAAGCAGGGTGCGGTAGTCCGATCGGCTCTGCCTTTGCGGGCGCTACCCAACAAGTCGCTCATGGTGCTTGAGGCCATTCTGAAATCCGGCGAGAAGCCGGCCGGCTTCGCGGTCACCGGGCGCATTTGCGAGTTCGAGGGGCACAATTACATCCTGCTGGAGCACGTAAGCGAAATCGTGGAGATGCGCAGCCCCGAGCCGACTGCGGCAGAGGCCGCTCCGGCGATTCCCCCTGCTGTCGAGAAGAACACTGCCGGGGCAGCGGCCTCTGCCCCCGCAGGCCGCGAGCCTAGCCCCGAAGACATCATCAAGCATCTGCTGGACAGCAAGCCTCGTCGTGCGGTGGACATGCCGCAGAGCATGCCGGCCGAGACGAGGACCACTGCCGAGAAACTCGCCGGCCCGGTGAGCGAGGGACAGGGCGCCGAGCAACTCTGGCCGGAAGAAACCATTCTGGTCGATCGGCCCGGTCGCGTGATTCCGGGTGACAAATGGTGGACGTTTGCGTTTGAGGACAAAGGCGCGCGTGCCACCCGTAGACCTGTTCGCCTCCTGCCCAACCGCATGCTGGAAACCGCAATCGCAGCGGCCGGCGACAAGAGCATGGGCGTGGTGCTCATCGTGAGCGGCGAAGTCACCGAATATCGAGGCAGCAACTACCTGCTGCTGCGCAAAGTTCTGGTACAGAGGGATTGGGGCAATATTAAGTGAAGAGAATGTTGAATGTAGAATGTTGAATGTAGAATTGAAGAAGGACTCGACGGTTTCTCTGAAACTCTGCATTCTGCATTCGCAATTCTACATTCGCCTTTGAGGCGTTTGTTATGCCACTGATGATGACTGTTTCCGGTGTTCGCGGCGTCATTGGCGAATCGATGACTCCGGTTCTGGCGGCCGAACTCGGCTGTGCCTTCGGCACGCACCTGGGCGGCGGCAAGGTTGTGGTAGGACGCGATTCCCGACCGAGCGGGCCCATGATTCAGCGGGCACTCGTATCCGGCCTGTTGGCCACCGGTTGCGAGGTCGTCGAGCTTGGCGTGGCATCAACGCCCGCCGTTGCGATGATGGTCCGCCAGCACAAGGCCGCCGGCGGAGTGGTCATCACCGCCAGCCATAACCCGATCATCTGGAATGGCATCAAGTTCCTGACCGACGAGGGGCTGGCCCCGCCGCCGGAGCGTGCAAACGAGATTTTCGACATCTACCGCAGCAAGACCTTCAAACTGGCCGACGTTCACGTCCTGCAGCCGCCCGAGACCGACAGGACCGCCGACGAAAAGCACGTGCAAGCGGCGCTGGGCATCATCTACGCGGATCAGGTCGTCGAGCGGCACTTCAAGATCGTGCTGGACAGCATCAACGGTGCCGGCGGAACCGAAGGCAAGATGCTGCTGAGCAAGCTGGGCTGCGAGGTGATTCACTACAACGCCGAGCCATCCGGCAAGTTCGCCCACACCCCCGAGCCCACGGCGGAGAACCTCACCGACTTGTGCGATGCCGTCCGTCGCAACAAGGCTGACATCGGCTTCGCCCAGGATCCCGACGCCGACCGCTTGGCCATCGTGGACGAGAAGGGCAACTACATCGGCGAGGAGTACACTCTCGCCCTTTGTGCCAAATATATGTTCAAGGCCCATCGCGGTCCGGTCGCCGCCAACTTGTCAACCTCGCGAATGGTCGACGACCTGGCGGCCAAGGCCGGCGGCGGTTGCCGAGTGGTTCGATCCGCGGTGGGGGAGGCCAACGTGGTGGCAGCCATGCGGGCCGAGGGCTGCAGATTCGGAGGCGAGGGTAACGGCGGCGTCATCGACCCTCGCGTTGGACCCGTACGCGACAGCCTGGTGGGTATGGTGCTCACCCTGCAGTTGATGGCCATCACCGGCAAGACGGTCAGCGAACTGGTCGAGTCCATTCCTCGCTACGTGATGATCAAGACCAAGTTCGAGTGCCCGGCCGATCGCATCGCACGCGTGCTGGAGGCCACCAAGCAGGCCTATGCCGGCGAGAAGATCAACGACATCGACGGCGTGCGGGTCGACTTCGCCGACGGCTGGGTGCACGTCCGCGGCTCCAACACCGAGCCCATCATCCGCATCATTGGCGAGGCCGGCACAAAGGATCGTGCCGAGGCCCTCATCGCCGACGTAAAGCGGATCGCCGACACCGTCTAGGGCATTTGCCCTTTATGTTGTAGCCGCAGACTACAACTGTGCCGTGGTTTTTGGGCAGTTCCAGATCAACTCTGCACTCAGGAGGCCTGGCCATCGCCGGAGTCCAGGATCTCCCTCAGTTTCTTGGCCAGCGCGGTCACTGAGAACGGTTTCTGAAGGAAATGCACGCCCGGATCCAACACGCCATGATGGGCGATGGCATTATCCGTGTAGCCCGATACGAACAAGCAGGGCATGCTCTGTGACTGTCCGTTGAGACGCTCCCATAGATCCCGGCCGCTCATTTGCGGCATCACGATGTCCGTGACCAAAGCATCGATAGTGCCAGGGTGGTCTCCCGCAATCCGGAGAGCTTCTTCTGGTCCGAGTGCCGCCAGCACCCGGTAGCCCAGCCGTTCGAGCAACTGCTGACTCAACTGCAACAGCGACGGCTCGTCCTCTACGAGCAACACCGTTTCCGTTCCGCCCGGGAAGTTGGCAGGGGTGGAAGCGTCGGGTAGAACGGCAGCGTCCTCCTTCGCCGCAGGCAGATAGATGCGGATCGTCGTCCCCCGATCGAGCTCGCTGTAGATGTTGATAAAGCCCTCATTCTGTTTGACGATGCCGTACACCGTTGCCAGGCCCAGGCCGGTACCCTTTTGTCTGTCCTTGGTGGTGAAGAATGGCTCGAAGGCCCGATTCAGGGCTG
>JBJKSL010000652.1:0-3447 GCA_046704145.1 Phycisphaerae bacterium | reverse complement strand
CCGACGGTGTGGGTTGCGGCCGGGGCGATTGGACGGTGCCTGACCGGCCTGCTCGACTGATGGAGCGAGAGCTGGTGGCCTCAATCATCGAGCTGGCGATGCGGCACTCATGGTCGTGCACGTTCGTGGGCGGCAGACGAGAACTGCCGGCTGAGTATCTGGCCATCTGCGAGGCGGTTCAGCCGGAATACGTGTGGCTGGCAGAGAACCCGCAGACAACATGCCCACAACGCACAACACTCGTGATCGAGTCGGGTCAGGTGAGCAGTGTCGCTTTTGGTGCACAAGCCGGGAAGGCGTTGTTGAGAGTGCATCGTCAAGACCTTCCGGTTCTCAGCAAGTCTGTCGAACTGCTGTTCGAGACCTTTCGCGACGTGCGGATCGTGCATCCCGATTTGCGCGATTACAGCCAGCAGGACATGGAACTCTATCGCGAGCAGTTGATCGAGGTGGGGAATTGCGTGCTCGCGCGGGGAACAGCTTGGGCGCGATACCGCGTCGACTGTCTGACGGATCGATTTGTGAGAGCGGAGCCACGAGACTGCAACGCCGGCATCGACAAGCTGGCGATTGACCCTTCCGGCAGGGTGTTTCACTGCCCGGAAGCCGCACGTGAAGGGCAGCCGTGCTACGGACACATCATCGAGGGTTGGCAGATACCGGATCGGCACCTGTTGAGCCGGGAATACTCGTTGCCCTGCAAATCTTGTGAGGCATCTCATTGCCCGCGCTGCATCCATGTGAACAAGCCGTTGACTTATGAGTATTGCGTGCCCGCCCGGAACGTTTGCGTTCTGGCACATTATGAGCAAGAGGCCCAGGCTCTGCTCGCATCGCGATTGCAGGCAGCGGGGTTGTGGAAGGATGGTCTGTCGCAGCCCGAGCCACCGAGCCTTTACGATCCCTATGAGCTGGTTGCGCTCGGAGAAACCGAGCCATCGGAGGATGCCTGGTCGCCCCTGCTGCGTTTCACCGGTCGCGAGGAGGACCTGAGTCCGGCGGTGATGCTGGATTTCCTGCACGAGTTGTACGGCACGATATTGGCACTGGATGCCTGTGTGCAAGCGGGCTGTGCGCCTTCATCGCAGGCTTATGAGCGGGACCCACTGATAGTCGCTCGTCGAAAGGCCATCGAAGCGTATGGCGAAGTTCGCCTGGTCGAGGATTGCCCCGCGGCTCACGAAATGATTTCCTTGGCCATGCGCGCGGCGGAGGCTTTGGTGGCGAGTCCGGCAGCTTCCTGAACGAGGATGTGACCCGCAAGCCTGGGAGGCCCGCTCTCGCCGGGGAGTGGGCGCAGACCTACTCCCCGGCGATGCCACTTTCTTTAGTTGAGCGGGCTGGGATGGCCGAATCGGCCCAGTCGAGGGACTGAGGGGCGGAGAACCTCAGTCGAGAACGTAGACTCGCTTGCTGGGGCGAGGGCGGCGGGCACCGGCGATCGTCTGCATCTCGGCGAGAGAGCTGACGGGCACCGGCTGAACCTCGTCGACGAACTTGGAGGTCACATAGGCTCGGCCGCACTGCCGACAGAAGCGCATTCGCCCGCGCCGACTGATCGGCACAACCTGCGGGTGATCGCAATGTGGACAATGCATGTAAACAGGCACGACACTCACTCCTTTGCTTCGGACCGTCCGCCTTCCACTTGCAGCCCGGAGTTCTTTGCGGCCTGGAACTCCCGACGGGCGGTCTCAAGGCGTCGTCTACATCACCTTGAACACGCGATCCGTTCTACGGTTGCGGACTGGTCGCACGAATCGCAGGGAGTTTGCAGATTTCCGTAACTTGCTGTCACTTCGGAGCTTGGCGACATTGGTTGGCTGTGAAAAAAGAGCGGTTGTTGCGGGGCTTTCGTGCATAAGCTTCGTATTATTTGGTACTTAGAGAAAAAGTGTGGCCTGTGCAATATTTGTTGCATGTGAACTAAATATGCGTTGGGCCCAGGGGATAGGCCTCGCGCGTTGAGGGGGACGCCGCAGGGTCAGTGGCCGAAGACTTCCACTTCGTGGCGGTTTGGGGAGGTTGTTGTCGCCAGGAATTCGGTGATCGTCCTGAACAGCATTTCCCGCTCGATGGGTTTGGAGACGAACTCGTCGCAGCCGGCCTCCAGGCACTTTCGTCGTTCGGAGGTCATGGCGTGGGCAGTCAGGGCGATGATGACGCCCTTGTAGCCCTTTCGGCGAAGGGCCTTGGTGGCCTCGTAGCCGTCGAGGACGGGCATCTGCATGTCCATGAGCATGATGTCGAAAGGCTTGCCGGCCACCTCGGCCTCCAGGGCGGTATGGATGGCGGACTCCCCGTTGTCACAGACCGTGACCTCTGCCCCTGCTGTACGAAGGATATGGGATATGAGTCTCTGGCTGTCGGGGCCGTCTTCGACGAGGAGAATGCGACAGGGCAGATGGAACCTCGGGGGCCGTGATGCGGCAGCTTGTTGGGTGGCGATCGTGTGGTCGGCTTTGACTCTCGGCACGCTGTCTACCTTACCCGTCGTGATGATGACGCGGAAGGTGCTGCCTCGACCCGGTTCGCTGTCCACGGCAATGGTGCCGCCGAGCATTTCGGCGAGTCGCTTGCTGATAGCCAGGCCCAGGCCTGTCCCGCTGAACTGCCGGGCTGCGGAGCTATCCACCTGGCTGAACGGCTGAAAGAGCTTGGCAATCTGCTGGCGGGAGAGGCCGATGCCGGTGTCGGTGACGGCGAACTCCATTTGTGGGACGCTTGCGCGATCAATCATACGGGCTGAGAGTTGTACCTCACCGGTGCCGGTGAACTTGATGGCGTTGCCTACCAGATTGAGCAGAATCTGTTTGAGGCGCCGGGGATCGCTGCGGATGGTCTCGGGGACGGGGCCGTCGGTGGCCATAGCCAATTGCAGGCCTTTGGCATCCGCCCGTACCTGCATAAGTGAAAGCACCTCGGACATTACGGTCAGGGGGGAGCAGTCGCTCGGCTCGATGGTTAACTTGCCGGCCTCGACTTTCGAGAGGTCCAGTATGTCATCGATCAGTTTCAGGAGGTGCTCGCCGTTGCGTCGGATGGTGGTCAGGTATTCGCGACTCTGCGACCGCCGTTCGCAATCTTCGCGTTTTGGGCAGTCGCCACAGTTGCATGACTCGTCCAAGAGAAGGTCCGTATAGCCGGTGATGGCGGTCATGGGGGTTCGGATTTCGTGGCTCATGTTGGCCAGAAACTCGGACTTGGCGCAGTTGGCGGCCCGCGCAGCTGCGGAGGCGACGTTCAATTCGGCGTTGACGGACTTCAACTCCATTTGCTGCGCCATCAGTTGTTGTTTTTGAGCCTCCAACTCCAGGTTCTTGTTCCTGGTGAGATCGGCGTACTCTCGCAGCCGGGCTTCGGCTCGTTTGCGTTCGGCGTTTTCGAGAGCCAACGCGTGATTGGCAGTGGCGAGTTCGGTGGTTCGTTCGCTGACGCGCCGATCCA
>JBJKSL010000651.1:0-5100 GCA_046704145.1 Phycisphaerae bacterium | reverse complement strand
AGGCGGGCCTGACCGACGAGATCGTCGATTCGATCTCGATGAAGTACCTGCTTACGGTCGGCTCGGCACCGGGGGCACAGGTGGCTAACCTGTTGGGTTTGCCGCATCCGCTGGTGGTCGAGCGGTTGGCCGACCTCAAACGCCAGCAGTTGGTGGCCTACGTAGGTTCGGCCAGCATCGGCGACTTTACCTACACGCTGAGCGACGGCGGCCGTGACCGTGCCCGCCGCTACATGGAGGAGAGTTTCTACATCGGACCGGCCCCCGTGCCGCTGAGCACCTACTGCGATGCGATTCGCGCGCAGTCCATCACGCACGAGCAACCTGGCGAGGCCCACCTCCGCAAGGCGTTCGACGACCTGCTGATCAACGATCGCATGTTCGCCACGCTGGGGCCGGCGATCAACTCTGGCCGCGGCATGTTCCTCTACGGCTTCCCCGGCAACGGCAAGACGAGCATTGCCGAACGCATCACGAGATGTTTCGGCGATGATATCTATATTCCGCGTACGCTGCACGTCGACGGGTTTCTCATCAAGCTGTTCGATGCCGAGATTCATTCGGAGATCCCGCGCGTGCGCAACAGCATTCTCAAGGAGGATCAACTCGACGAACGCTGGGTGCAGGTCCGGCGGCCGACCATCGTGGTTGGCGGCGAGTTGACCATGGATCAGCTGGAGGTGCGCTACAATCCGACCACGCACATCAGCGAGGCCTCCACGCAGCTCAAGAGCAACTGCGGCACGCTGGTTATCGACGATTTTGGCCGACAGCGCATGAATCCGTTCGAACTGCTCAATCGTTGGATCGTGCCGCTGGAGAAACGTTACGACTACCTGGCCCTGGCCAACGGCCTGAAGATTCAGGTGCCGTTCGATCAGTTGCTGATCTTCTCGACCAACCTGGAGCCGAAGGACTTGGTCGACGAGGCGTTTCTGCGGCGTATTCCGTACAAGATCAACGTCGTAGACCCCAGCGAGGATGAATTCCGCAAGCTGTTCAAGATAATGGCCGGCATCCTCAAGATGGAGTACGACGAGGACGTGGTGTCCTACGTGGTCGAGGAACACTATAAGAAGAACAACCGGCCCTTCCGCTGCTGCCAGCCGCGCGACCTGCTCACGCTGGCCAAGAACAACTGCCAGTATCGTGGAGTGCCACCGCACATGGATCGCGAAATGCTGGACTTCGCCGCGGCAGTGTATTTCACGGTGATGTAGCAGGCCAGGCCGCTTGCCCTATACCGGTATTCGCTTCCGCGCTAGGTATTCTCTTCAAGGACCGAGGCAACTTGTTGGCGTCCGTCGGCGTCAACAAGTTGACGCGGTCCTGAGAAAAGATGTCGCGCAATCACGAATAAGCATTCAGACCACCATCAGCAACTACACGGCCTTCTGTGTGGGACCGGCATCTTGCCGGTCATTCTTCTTCTGTGTGGGACTGGCTTCCAGCCGGTCGTTTGGTTCGATAGGCGAGGGCGATTTCCTCGGCCACCACCTGTAATCCCTTGCGGACCATTTCGCTTGGTTGGCTGTAGTTGATGCGCAGGCACTCGTGCCCTTGCGGCCAGGGCTCGTCCAGTCCGAAGAAGAAGTAGTGCCCGGGCACCACGAGCACATTACGCCGCTTGAGCCGCTGGTAGAGCTCGTCCGAGTGTATGGGCAGATCCTTGCACCAGATCCACAGGAAGAAAGACCCCTCGCAATCGTGGATATACACCGGTAGCTTGGGGTCCACGGACTCGCGGAACCAGCCGACGGCCTGCTGAGCGCGGGCGGCGTAGAACGGAGCGATCTCGCTGCGGCAGACCTCGGCGAGCCGGCCGTCGCGCAGCAGGGGGGCGACCAGTTCAGGGCCGAAGTTGGCGTTGGCCAGACCCACGACGGCGTTGATACCGGTCAGCGTGCGGATGATGTCCGGATGGGCGATGACGAAGCCGGTACGCACGCCGGGCAGGGCCAGCTTGGACAGGCGGAACGACTGCACGATGTGCTCGTGCCAGTTGGCGTGGATGTCGCGGAAAAGAATGTTGGGGAACGGGACGCCGTACGCATTGTCGACCAGCAGCGGTTTGCCGGCGGCCTTGGCCATGTCCGCAAGTCGGGCGAGTTCGGCATCGCCGATGGCGTTACCGGTGGGGTTGGTCGGCCGTGAAATCGCGATTGCCCCAATGTCGTCGCCGATGTGCAGCTTGTCGAAATCGATGTGGTACTTGAAGCTCTGCTGCCCGCGGAACTCCACGCGCGGCGGCACGGCTCGGAAGCAGTCCCGCTCGATGGTCTGGTCCGCGTAGCCGATGTACTCGGGCGTGATGGGCAACAGAATCTTCTTCTTGCTGCCGTCGGGGAATCGTCCGGCGAACATGTTGAACAGGCAGAAGTAGGCGATCTGGCTGCCGTTGGTCAGCGCGACGTTCTCTGTGGTGATGCCCCAGCCATAACTGCGGTTGAAGAACTCCACGACCGCCTCGATCATCGCCGGCCGACCTTGTGGGCCGTCGTAGTTGTTAAGCATGGCGTCCACGCGGTCCACGTCGGTCAGCATTTCCGCAAGGCGGTCGCGCCACAGCTTCTGCATTGCCGGGATCGCAGCGGGGTTGCCGCCGCCGAGCATCAGCATGTCGCGATGCCCGGCCATGGCCCGGCCCAGATCGTCCATCAGTTCGAGAATGCCGGACTTCGCACCCAACTTACAGCCAAAAGATGAGAGTTTATTGATCATAGTCGCAGTTCAGTCTACCAAGCCGCGGTGGGGGATGGAAGCGGGCGAGGGACGCCCCGTGAGGGGGGGAAGGATCTTCCAGTCCCGCTGCGGCTATCCGAACCGTCGAAACCGTCACGTGTCCTGGTGAGGAGGCGACGCGAGTGCAGTTCCTCCGGTTTCTGCCGTGTTGGGGTGTGACAGGACACTGGGCGGCTGGTATAATGCCATAATTGTGCCAAGAGCCTCTCGGTACACTATTGGCATTCAAACGTACTGTCTTTGCTGTGCAGGCAGACAACGTCACCACAAAGGTAGGGAGGACCAATGTTCATGCCATCCAAGAAGATTACACTTGTACTTTCTGTCTGTTGTCTTTGTGGCGGTGCCTTTTGTGCATCAGGCAGTGTGCCGGAGACTCGGGACACAGATCTGATCTACTCGGTTGGCGGTGGCGAGAGCGGCATGTACCACCAGATCCGAATCACCCCCGAGGGCGAAGTATCCGTGAAGGATGATTATGGTCAGGAAGACCCAGAGGTGATCGGATACCTTTCGAGTGAACAGGATAGCGAGTTGAATGTATTGTTGGCCAGTTGGGACCTGCTGCCTCCAGTTTTCGATTTCGGTACATCCCCTTGTTGTGATGTGGTGGGCTACAGCATTACGTACCACGATCGCCGGTTGCCATTGTACAACCAGGCTTTGGTACAGATAGCTTCATTTCTCGACGGCGTCGAAGGTGAAATCTTGGCCAGTCAGCCGGCCGATTGAAGATCATAGGCAGTTTGCTGCAGTTTCGGCCAGTTCTTACGCTACACACAAACTTGGATTGCTCTAATGCGCAGCATCTGGTTGCCGCCGCGTTGGACTTCGTAGGGGACCTGTTCGATGGACGTCTGCAAGCCTCTTTGGGCCAGCAGGTCGAGCACGGGTTCGACGTGGCAGGAGCGTTGGCCGCCAAAGTCCAGCAGGGGGAATACGCGCACCTCTGACGCGATGCGGAGCATCTCCGTTATGGCGTCGAGATGAAACTCCAGTGTGAACTGCTCGCTGTAGAGGAACAGGAAGTGCGAGCAGAGAGCCAGATCGAAGTGCCGATCGGCGGCGGGCAGCTTGGGCAGGGCGGCGACCACGTAGCGGCCCGCAGCCTTGCCGGCGTCGTAGTCGGCCAGGAAGCGATCCATGGTCGCCAGCCGCTGCTGATAGAGGTCTGCCGATGAGTGGATCTTGTCCAATGCAAACAGATGCATGTTCTGCCGTGCCCATTCGATCAGTTGGGGGAAGGTCAGGTCGATGCGGCGGCGAATCTCCGCGGTGGTGAACTGATAGAGCGGATCGAAGGAGACGACCCGGCCGCCACGCTGGAGCATCTCAGCGTTGAAGCTGGCGGGCCCGTCGGCGCAACCGGCAATGCAGCCGTTCAGATCTTCGTCGGTCAAGGCGAACATCCGGCGATATTCATCCAGCGATCTGCCCCAAGGGTAAACGGAATCAATGGTAAAGCTGGTGGCGTCTGCCATGGAGGTATGTTACCTGAGGTTTGCACGGCTGTTAACCATGAGAAGGAGCGTTAGACCCTTGCATGGCGGCTTGACAGAATAACTCGTAACGGTAATAATGTAATTGACTCGTCAGCCAATTCGTCCGGTCTGTGTACAGTGCACGTTGTGAATATTGGGAATCATCACGTCATGGCTATGAAGAAGATCGAGCTAGAGGAGCACAATGCGAAATATCAGTCGCTTGTCTTGGAAGCTCATCTTGCACATCAGCACGGCCTCGTCCGAAAAGCAGTACAACTGGCCGTCGAATCATGGGACTACATAGATGGTATGATGCAGTACGAAAGGAAGTACAACCAACAGGAATGTGTGAGTATTGAGGCGATTGATCTGGTTCTTAGGTATGCTCCGGTTTTGTTTGACTCAGCTAAACTTGACAAGCTCGATACGTTGTTGGCAAACAAACGCCGGATCGAACGAGATACGTTGGTCAACATCGGCGACAAAGTAGCGGCAGCTCGGTGTGTGATGCGAGATGCCCATCGCCTGTGGGACTATCTGGAGCGGAACGCCGATGTCAGACAAGATAAACTACGCCAGATTCTTGGAGGAAACCAGGATGAGTGGCGAGGAATCTGCGAAGCATGGGAAAAGATGGGCTTGGCCGACAGGGTACCGGAGGGGAAGTCTTACCGGTTGAATCTGTCGACGCGGTTGGGGCAGGTAGTAAAAGGAAAGTGTTCACGTTGTGGAGAAGTATCCGAAGCTCCTAAGGCATTTTTCCTCGAAGAGTTGACATGCCCTGGATGTCGCAAGCGGACTTGGTTCGTCATACTGGTGTCCAAACAGGTCGCGTAGGGGATGATGGCATGGCTTACGTCGTGATGCTGATTCT
>JBJKSL010000650.1:0-4264 GCA_046704145.1 Phycisphaerae bacterium | reverse complement strand
CCGCTTTACCGTCGCGGAGCATTCCGCAAGCCGCTCAACGTGGCCTCCGGAGGCTCCCGAATTTTGAAAAAAAGAATGGAGAACTCAATATGAATCGCTGGATGAGAATCCTCATGGTTGCCGGGTTTTCCTCAGTGTACGTCATGCAGGGTGCATGCACGTTCCTCAACCAGGGTATGCCTGCTGCCGGAACCGCGATCGGTGGCGACGGTGTGAGCATTCTGCCCACCGTGACCCCGCTGCTGAACAACATTCCGGTCATCGGCCCGGCGCTGGCCAACGTCCGGTTCTAATTCCACAGACAGACTATCCGCGAATCGTCGTGGTGCTCGGCTTTGCGGCCGAGTTTGCGACGATTCGCGGATCACGGGAATTGCGGATAGCCTCTCATATGGGAGGTTATCCGTTTTTCATTTAGGGCCTCTGGAGGCCGGCTGTGTCTGGTGGGTTGCGGCGTCTGGCGTCGGTTGCAGCAGTGAATCTGTCGTATTCCTGAGGCTTCCGGCCAGTTCCGCACGCTACGCAAAGTCTTGAAATGCTCCGGCTGGGTGCGGATCAGACGTCCAGGGGCCGGCAAAGAACCCCGCCGATGCCGAGAGTGCTGAGGGCGGATGCCTGGCGGGGCCGGTGGGTGCGGGGCGATGGCTGGCGGGGTAGCGGATGCTGCCTCCCTTTCGGAAAACATGGTCTTGTTTTCCCCGGTTCGAGGAGGCTTGCTTCGCGGCTGGCATGGGCAGGGTACTGATACCGATTACATTTAAAAGTCGTGCCCGCCGCGGCGTCCCCCAAACCGTACGTAATAGACTTATGGCCACCTCGCCGCGCGCAAAAACACGCGGATGCGTATGAGTTGCCCGTGGTCAACTGCGGCGGCCCAGCAGCAAGCAGAAGGCGGCATTTGGTGCTCGCCAAGCAGAATTGCCACAGCGTCGGTTGCCCGGGCTTGCGAGTACACTTGACCTGGCGTATACTCAGCAGCGTTGGCGGGGATGTCGCTTGAAGGCGTGTTCGGCTGGGCGCAACCTCTAGGGCAGCCGCGGCACCCCCGGATTCCACGAATAACCGCCAAGGGAAAGTCCTTCGTAAGGCAAGCCGTATTTCTCGCCCTCTGGAAGAAGCGTCGAGAAACGTTGAGGAGCAAGGAGTCTGAGCCCATGAAGAAGCGAGTGGTTCGCGGTTTGATCTGGCTGGCGATGACTCTCACTGCGGCGCAGCTTTACCAGGTGTCGTTCACTACGAGCAACGGTGCCTATGAGAGCTGTACGCGGTTCGCCGTGGACGGGGCAGTGACTCCCATTGACTTCTGCTACATTTTCGATTGCCAGAGCGGTTTCCTGGGCGGAGCCATCCAGCCTTGCGGCGATCCGGGTACAACGTCTGATGACTTCTTCGTGGATTGTCCAGGAAACAACAGCAACAACAATAGCAGCCAGACCACGAACTAGTGAAGCCGTATCCTGCTTCCGGATGGGCAGTTCAGCAGGTTGGGAAACGGGCAACGAGGTCATAGACGGCGAGGGCAATTGTCGTGAAACTCATTAGCGGCTATCAGACGATCGTGCGAGTCGTGTTTGTGCTTGCTTCCGGAACCGCATTGGCCTTGAGCTGCACGGGTGTCGGCGAGAAGGTTCGCACCAACCTGAACCCCTGCGGCACGATCATTACCTGTGACCCCGTCGAGTACGACCTGCTTACGACTGATTATCCGGATTGGAATCTCGATCCCACGTGCACCATTCCTGGGCAGTGCGATGGCCCCTACCCCTTCCACGGTACGTCGAACAACAACACGACCAACACTCAGTAACGCGCATACGTTCCTTTTCGCTTCGACTGACCGCCACAATAATACTGGCCGACACAGATCAACTGTGCGCGCCGTTGGCTGGTGGCTCGCGTAGAAGTCTCGCGCATTACCGGTTGGGGCGTAGCGGTACGCCGTTCCAGTGCGACTGACCGTCGTGTGCCTGGCCTTCAGCAGGCGGTCTTCATGCCACGCGTTCACGTTGCCGTTATAAACCTCAAGACATGATGCTTCTGCCGTGCCGGCCTGGCTGGGATCGTCCCCAACGGACTCGAACCGGTCATTTGCGAAACCGCATTGAGTTTGGCAGGCAAGGCCTGTTGACGCGAACTGGAAAATGCGGCAAGCTGCTGTCGACCTGTCAGGACGGCGGGAAAGATTGAGCGGGTGCGGTGATCAGCCGCCCCGGTGTTTTCCAACCGGAAAAGGAGGTGGCTATGCTCTGGCGAAAGCTGCGAACGATTGCGTTGATCGCGCTGTGTGGCGGTATGATGTTCCAGGCTGCGGCCGGCTGTGACACGTTTATTGCGCCCATTGTCAGCACTATCGTCTCGTCGGTAGTCAGTGGTGTCGTGGGCAACCTGTTCCTCGCCACGTGATACCCAACTGGACAGTCCTGTGTGCGGGTGGCGGCGCGATCTGTCGATCAGAAGTGCGGCTCGCACGCGGATTTCCCACGGACCCGGTCGTCAGGCGGCCTGCATTGCCGCGGTTTCGCACGGGGTAATGGCGGCTACTCCAGGCTCGTCGAGGTCAGTGCCAAAGCGTCCGATAATATCTGCCAACATCGCCCGGATCTGTCAGCCATCTTGCCGGCAGACCGGGCGTGTCTATACACATCTGCGGCAATCCATCTCCCAGTTCAGCGAACCCGGTTTATAGGCCGATGAATAGGTAGGCATTGCTGCGCGCTGTCTGCCTGGGCTATTGCCCTGGAAAGCTTTTTGCGCCGGCGGTGTTCTGCGGAGAGCTAGCATGGGTACGATTTCCTCCAGCACCGGCCTGATTTCGGGCATGGACATCGGCAGCATCGTCAGTCAACTCATGCAGATCGAGTCCAAGCCCCTTGATGACTTGAAGACTCGCGTGAGCGACGTGCAGGCCCAGCAGGCGGCCTACGACGACATCAGCAGTTTGATGTCAAGCATACTCACACCCATCATGTCCCTCTCGCTGAGTAGTGGCTTCACTACCCGCACGACCACCAGTTCCAACGACAGCATACTGACAGCCAGTGCTGATTCGACTGCCGCCCTGGGCAACTACTCGTTCCTTGTGAAGTCAACCGCTTCGACGCATTCGCTGGCCTCGGCCGGTTTCGCCGATCGTAGCATGACGCCCATAGGCGCAGGCACTCTAACTTTTGAAAACGCCGCCAGCCGTGTGGACCAGGATACGGAGTTGAGCATGCTGAACGGCGGCGAAGGCGTTCGCCGTGGACAGATCCGCATTTCCGATCGCAGTGGAGCTTCCACCACGATCGATCTGCGTGCCGCATATACGGTTGGCGATGTCTTGGATGCCATCAACTCTGAGACAGGCGTGGCAGTCAACGCCTACGTCAGCGGCGATCGCCTGGTAATAGAGGATAAGACCGGCCTGGGCACCGGTGCACTTTCCATCTCCAACGTGAGCGGAGGGTTCACCGCTACCGACCTGGGCATCGCGGGAACCGCGTCCAGCGGCACAATCAGCTCGGCCAACGACCTCATCTCGTTGACCGGCAGCACCATGTTGTCGTCACTGAACGACGGGCTGGGCATCCGTCAAGGCAGTGGTACAGACGTACAAGTGACACTGGCTAACGGCCGCGTCTTCAATATCGATCTGTCCAGCCTCGCCAGTTTCGACACCAACCTGGCCGAACTCAACGGCGGGCAGGGCGTTGGTGCAGGCACCATCCGTATCACCAATTCCGCCGGCGTAAGCAAAGAACTGCAGCTCACCGGCGAGGAAACCATCAATGATATCAACGACAAACTTGCCGCTCCCGAGTTCGCCGATCTGAAGGTGAAGGTCACTGCGGTGGGCAGTTCGGGGACCATCACGCTGACCGATTCCAGCGGCGGAGGAGGCAAGTTCAAGCTCGAGGATATCAGCGGTTCTATCGCTTCTCAGCTCAAGTTGAGCGGCGATGCGACCACTGGTGACAACAAGAATCAGACCATCGCCGGCAAGATGAATTACCAGGTCAACACGATTGCCAGTTTGGTTCGCAAGTTCGAATACGCGCGCGACGAGGCCGGAGCTCTCAACGGCGGCGATTTCGAGTTGGGCAACTCGGCCGACGGCAAGGGGTTGACGTTTACTGACATCACCACCGGCAGCTCGCAGACCAGCATCACCTCGCCGAACGGCTCCCACGCGGTGGAAGACCTCGGACTGACGGGGATGGTCCAAGGCGGCACCCTGGCCGGCGATCGCATCGTTGCCGGCCTCAACACCGTCCTCCTTTCCAAT
>JBJKSL010000649.1:0-9933 GCA_046704145.1 Phycisphaerae bacterium | reverse complement strand
CCTCCAAGACGGTCACCGCTGTCTTCGTACCGACCGTCCAACTCACCATGGCCGTCAGCCCAGCCGGTACGGGCACGACTACGCCATCGGTGGGCAGTTCTGCTCAGGATCTCAACGGGACTGTGTCCATCACCGCCACGGCCGGCGTCGGCTATATGTTCGATCACTGGGAAGTCTCAACCGGCTCGGGCGTAGCGAACTCCACATCCGCCAGCACAACCATCGTCATGGATGTGGCCAAGACCGTGACCGCTTACTTCGTGCCAGCACCGCCGGTGGAGTTGACCATGGCGATCAGCCCGGCCGGCGTGGGCACCACCGTCCCGGCAGTGGGCGGACCCTACACCAAGCAGCAGAACGAGGTGGTGAACATCAGCGCAAGTGCCAACACCGGCTACGTCTTCGATCACTGGGAGGTTTCAGCAGGCTCTGCTCCGGCCGCCCCTACTTCGGCAAATACCACGGTCACCATGGACGTCTCCAAGACGGTGACGGCCGTATACACGCAGGGTCTCTCGGAGTTCCGCGCTTTCTGGGCGGATGCCTTCCACGTGGGCTTCAAGAGCCAGACGGATATTGACTCGATGATCTCACGCGCGGTCGAGGGCCGCTACAACGCTATCGTGGCCGAGGTCCTGGCCTATCACGACAACTCAGGCAGCGCCCACGGAGCTTACTGGAACTCCAACATCGTGCCCAAGGCCACGGACATCACCACCACCGGCCTACCTAACGGCGACCCGCTGCTGTACCTGGTGCAGCAGGCTCACGCCAACGGCCTCCAGGTCCACTGCTGGATGCTCGCGTTTCGCGCGTCGGCAGTCTGGCCGCCTGCCGGCAATAGCTATCTGGCAGCGCATCCCGAATTCCTGATGGTACCCAGCGCCAACATAGGCAGCACCGCAACTGTTTCAGGTGTCTACACTCTCGATCCCGGTTCGCCTGACGTGCAAGACTACCTGATGTCCATCGTCCGCGAACTGGTTACGAATTATGAGATCGACGGCGTCAATTGGGACTACATCCGCTACACGACCCGCGACGCCGGCTACCCCGCGAGCAACTCCTACGAAAACTCTGGCCTGAAGCGCTTCCAGCGCATCTACAACCGCAGCGATGTCCCGGCCTCCACCGGTGACGCACAGTGGGATGAGTTCCGCCGCCGAACGATCACTGAGGTCGTGCGCCGCACGCGTGCGGAAGCGGCCAGCATCACCAGCAATCCGCGGCAGCCGGTTCGCGTCAGTTGCGACCTGATCTGCACCGGAGACGTGAGCAGCACGGATTTCACGCAAGCCCCACCGTACACCAGCTACCTGTCCAACTGGGGATTGTGGCTGGAAAAGGGATACCTTGATGCCGGCATGCCCATGTGCTACGACCGTGAATACGACAGCAGCCAAGCGTCCTGGTACCGTCACTGGGTCGACAAATGCAACATATGGAAGACTCAGCGTCACATGTATATCGGCCAGGCCAACTATCTGAATACAAAAGCCGACAGCGTCACCCAGATGCAGTACGCTTACAATGCCGGTTCAGAAGGCACGATCAATTACTCTTACGCCTCCACGGCAGATGAAAACATGGACGGTACGACAGAGGCCGACTGGACGTGGTATCCATATGTAGCGACCAACCTTTTTACTCAGCCCGCCCTCGTGCCCAGCATGCCCTGGCGCAACCCGGCCACCGCGACCGAAGGCACGCTGTGGGGCCAAGTGACTCTCGGCGGCACACCGGTTGACGACGCCACTGTCGTTGTGGGTCCGGTTTCCGTGCAGACCGACGCGGCAGGCTACTACGTCGCCACCATGATCCCGGCCACCACCGGATCGAGCACTGCTTACGACGTGAACGCCTCCAAGGCAACGGACTCGGCCACCCATGCAGGCGTGCAGGTGTTCGCCGGCGATATCCGTCGCGAGGATATCTCACTGGACGCATGCACCACCCCACCTGCGATCGGCACACAGCCACAACCGCAACAAGTCTGTCCTGGCAGCACCGTGCAGTTCGTGGTCGCCGCCAGCGGCTGCGGCGGCACGCTCAGCTATCAATGGCAGAAGAACGGCACAAACCTGACCGACGGCGGCCAATACGCCGGTGCGACTACCGCAACTCTCACGATATCTAACGTCGATGCCAGCGCTACAGCCGACTATCGTTGCGTCGTCACCGACGCTGGCGGCAACACCACCTCGAACGCCGCGAGCTTGACCCTCAAATCCGCGACAGTCCTCTCGCAGCAGCCCGTGTCCCAGAGCGTCTGCCCCGGTTCGACGGCACAGTTCACCATCGCAGCATCGGGCGAGGGCACACTCACCTACGCCTGGCAGAAAGATGGCGCCGCACTAACCGAGGGCGGCCACTACGCTGGTGTCAGTACGGCCACCTTGACCGTGTCGAGTGCCGACGCTGGCGATGCAGGCGACTATGCCTGCGTAGTTACCGGCGGCTGTGGCAGCGTGACCTCTGATGTCGCAGTGCTGTCGCTCAACCCGGTGATCGCTGCAGACTTCAACCAGAACTGCAGCGTGGACTTGGCCGACTTCGACATATTCCAGGCCTGCGCAACTGGTCCGGGCATGTCCTACGCCGGCAACCTGCCCGCGGGATGCACGCTCGTGCCCGACGGCCAGGGCTTTATCGCTGCGGATTTCGATCGCGACAACGACGTGGATGCCGTCGATTTCGCGGCGTTCCAGCGCTGCTACACAGTCGGCGGTGCCCCCGCTGACCCGAACTGTGCGAACTGATCGGCTTTGGCATGCTTGTCGTTATCTGGAGCGGCCTGTCCTCGTTTCGAGCTTTGGCCAAAATGGGGACGGGCCCTCTCGCACGGACCCCGGCTATCTTATCGCCCCTTCGCCTCGACTGCGGAGATTCCTCGGGTATGATTGAGTAATACGCATTTAGGTATTCTTGTGCGCGGCGAATGGTGCATAAGTCTTGTGCGGACAATGCTCGGGTTCGCCGTAGCGGACACAAGTTCCAAGTGCGTTTGGTATAATGCCTGCCGCAGGGCGAGGGTCGTCCTGCGCACCTGCCCGCATGACCATGAGACCGGCCCGCCGCCGGTCAGGAGCGTCGCCTCATGCCCCAGGCCAATGTCGACCCGTCTGAACTCCGCCGTTTCGTACAGGACCTGACCCGCTTTTCCACCGAACTGCGGAGTTTGATGAGCGGTCTGCATTCCCGCATGGTGGGGCTGGAGAAGACCTGGCGCGACCAGGAACAGCGGCGGTTCTTCGGTGAGTTCGAGCAGACGGTCAAGATGCTCAACCGCTTCCTGGAGACCTCCGAGAAGCATGCCCAGTTCCTGGCCAAGAAGGCCGCCCATATAGAGGACTACCTTCAACAGCATTGAGGGGTCTGTCCCCGTTTCGAGCTTTGGCGAAACGGGGACTGACCCCCTCGGGTCGAGAGAGTGGCAGGGACGCGAGGATCGATTCTCATGGCCGACACCGCCAACGTACGATCGATCGAAGCGCTTAGCGATTTTCGGGTGGCGCTGTGCAAGTTCGTCGAGACGGCGCGAAGTTCGCTCGGCGAGGCGGACGCCGACCTGAGCCGCTGCGGCATGTGGCTGAGCGGCGAGCGTCAGCCATACTGGAAGTCGGAACTCAGCCGGCGGGCCGAGCAACTGCGTAAAGCCAAGCTGGTGCTGCTGGAGAAGAAACTGCAGAAGACCGCGACCGGCGGCAGGCCTTCCTGTGTCGACGAGGAGAAGGCTGTGGCCCTGGCTCAGCGGCGGTTCGAGGAGGCCGAGCGCAAAGGTGCCAACACTCGGCTATGGATCCGCAAGCTCGACGAGCAGATCTTTCACTATAAGGGAATGATTCAGGCTTTGAATCATGCTCTGGATGTCGATGCCGTCAACATGCTGGCCCTGCTGGACCGGATGATCTCGGCTCTGGACGCCTACGTAGCTTTGGCGCCCCCGCCAGGCGTTGATATCGAGCCTATTGCCTCGGACATGAGCCGAGCGGGTATGACGGGCGGCGTGGGTGAACCTGCCAACCAGGCAAACCCAGATGAAGCTGAGAATACGGATCAGAAGCAGGAGGGCACGACCGAATGAGCATGAATTCCGCACACAATCGGCTCAAACGTGCGGAGCGCGACCTGCTGTTGCGGTGGGAAACGGTCCGCCAGGTTTGGCGGGACGAGAAAGCTCACCAGTTCGTCGAGGACCGGCTCGAACCATTGATCAAGCAGACGCGGGCGGCGCATGACGCTCTCGTCCATCTGGAAAACGTGTTGAACACCATCCGCCGGGATTGCGAGTAGAACGTGGACAACCTTATGCCAGATCAACCTGCCCAGACCGATCAAGCCAGGGCCGCTTCAAGCTCTGCCGACACGCAGTCGTCCGCAAGTGCGGCTGCAGGCAACTATCTTGCGGTTCAGCACATTGCCCTGCAGCGGTTCTTGACGCTCAGCGCCGAAATCGCCGGCCAGGAACACGCTCGCATCGAAAAGCAGTACGCCACCGAGCGCGGCCGACTCGGTCAATTCTACGACACGTTGCTCACCCGCATCGAGCAGACTCTGCACGAGTCGGACGAGAAGGTCGGCAACCATCATGACGCGATGGCAACTTCGGTGCGCGAGCAGTACGACGCACAGATCGAGCTCATTCAGGCCGAGTATGAGAGGCGTTGCCGCCGGACCAATGACGAGACGGAGAACGCCCTCCGCGACGCCCGCAAGAATATGGAGCAGGACAGTTGGCTGGCGGATAGCGTCTATGAAGCCAGCCGAGAACAGCTCGTCCGTCAGCGAGAGAAGCTCGAAGCGCAAGTGCCCGGTCTGTTCGAGCGGCTCGATCAGGTCGAACAGCGCGGCGATTGGCTGCTGCGAGAGATGTGCTATCAGCCGGCGGGCGATGCCGGCACTGCCGCGGCCGGCGCGTGCGACGCCTCCAATGCTACGACCGATCAAGCTGAACCTGCTGAGGACGCGGCCGTGGCGGTGCAGGAGTCATACGAGCGAAGCTTGGAGCGACTCGAGCAGGTCGAATCGCTTTCCACGCCGCGACTGGTGATCGGTGCGACGCCTTATGTGCTCGCCGGTATATTCTGTGCAGTGTTGGTCGGCTTGGCCGGTATTGTCGACTACTTCAGTTCGGCGGCATTCTTGTCTTTTTACTGGCTCGGGCCGGTTGGTCTGGCATTGGGCGCGATCCTATCGACGGTTGGGATTCGTGCCCTGCGGCGCATCTCTCAGACTCAACTGCACGCCGCCGCTGTGCCTTTGCAGTGTGTACTGGAGCAGGCTCGCCATGCTGTGGATCGCCACGTTACGGCCGAGCACGCTCGTATCGACAAGGCCTTCGCCCACGCCGCGCACCGCCGCGAGGTCGAGGTCGGCCGTGCGCAGGAGCAGTTCGCGCGGATAATGGCCGACCTGGAAACGGCTCGCACCGGCTCGCTGGCCAAGCTGGAAGACACGCTCAACCGCGCCACCACCGAGTTGCGTCAGCAGTGCGAGGCCCATCTACAGCGGCTCGATCATCAGCACCAGGTCAGCACGCAGCGTTTGAGGGATAATCATCAGCGGTTGACCGCACGGCTTACCGCCCGTCGCGATCGCGAGATTACGCGTGTCGACGCTCGCCAGCATGGCCGCCGCCGAGAGCTCACCGAACAGTGGCAGGACGGAATCGAGCGGCTGAAGCATCTTCTGCAGGAAGGTGCCCGCATTGACGGGCTGGCTCCCGCCTGGGATACCGTCTTCTGGCAGAGTTACCAGCCGACCCGCACGTTCATGCCCCAGATTCCCTTCGGCCGACTGGGAATCAATCTCTCGCAACTGGCTGAGTGTGTGCTTGAACGCACGAGCTTCAATCCGCAGAAAGTGACTTCTATCGGTCACGCAGATGGCCTGGCCTGCGTGCCTGCGGCTCTCGAATTGCCGGAGCACTGCTCGCTGCTCGTGCAGACCGGCCTGCAAGGTCGCGTGGAGGCCCTCGCCGCACTGCAGGCGGTGATGGCACGTTTGCTGACGTCGCTGCCGGCCGGCCGTGCCCACTTTACCATCCTCGACCCCGTCGGGCTGGGCGAGAACTTTGCCGGCTTCATGCACCTGGCTGACTACGACGACGCGTTGATCGGCGGCCGCATCTGGACCGAGAAGCAGCACATCGAGCAACGGCTGGGCGACCTGACCGCGCACATGGAGAACGTGATCCAGAAGTATCTCCGCAACGAGTTCGAAACCATCGACGCGTACAATGTGCAGGCCGGCGAGTTGGCTGAGCCGTATCGCTTCCTGGTTATCGCCGACTTCCCGGCGAATTTTACGGAAGAGGCGCTTCGCCGTTTGAGCAGCATCGTCATCAGCGGGCCGCGTTGCGGCGTGTACACGCTGATCGTGCAGGACACTCGCATGGAGGTGCTGCCCTGCATCCAGATGGAGGACCTGCAGCAGGCCGCCATTCATATTCGTTATGAAGACGGGCGGTTTGTCTGGCAGGACGACGTGCGGGGCCGGTTCGTGTTGACGCTTGACGCTCCGCCCGACCAGGACACGCTCACCAGCCTCATGCACCGCATCGGCCAGGCTGCCGGCCGTGCCAAGCGGGTGGAGGTGCCGTTTGAGTTCATCACGCCGCCGGCGGATCAGTTCTGGACGGCGGACGCCAGCAGCGAGATTCGCGTGCCCGTGGGTCGGACCGGGGCCGTTCGGCTGCAGGAGTTGCGGCTGGGCCGCGGCGTCGCGCAGCATGCGTTGATCGCGGGCAAGACTGGTTCGGGCAAGTCGACCTTGCTGCACGTGCTTATCACCAACCTGGTCATGTGGTACTCGCCGGACGAGGTCGAGTTTTACCTGATCGACTTCAAGAAGGGCGTCGAGTTCAAGACGTACGCCGCGCACGAGTTGCCGCACGCCCGGGCCATCGCCATCGAATCCGACCGCGAGTTTGGGCTGTCGGTGCTGCAACGGCTCGATGCCGAGATGGAGCGGCGCGGCGAGCTGTTCCGTGCTGCCGGCGTGCAGGATCTGGCCGGCTATCGCAGTGCCACTAAGGCGCGGATGCCGCGCACGCTGCTGGTGGTGGACGAGTTCCAGGTCTTCTTCTCAGAGGATGACAAGCTGGCCCAGGACGCCTCCATTTTGCTGGACCGCCTGGTAAGGCAGGGTCGTGCATTTGGCATTCACGTGCTTCTCGGCTCACAGACGCTCGGAGGCACGTCGGGCCTGCCGCGCAGCACTATCGGGCAGATGGCGGTGCGCATCGCTTTGCAGTGCAGCGAGCTGGATTCGCAGCTTATATTCGATGACGGCAACTCTGCCGCCCGCCTGCTCAGCCGGCCTGGCGAGGCCATCTACAACGACGCCGGCGGCCTGCTGCAGGGCAACAGCCCGTTTCAGACGGCTTGGCTTTCCGACGAGGAACGCGACGTTTATCTCGATCGCGTTACCAACGTTGCACAAAGCAGGCCCGTTCAGCCGGAGTCTCAGTTCGTGTTTGAGGTCAATGCCCCTGCAGATCTGCGGCGCAACCGGCAGTTGATGAGTCTGCTTTCGTCGCCACAGGCCGCGACCAGCGAGGCCCACGCGGCATGCCGCGTTTTCCTGGGCGAAGCGGTGGCCATCAAGGATCCCACGGCTGCAGTTTTCCGACGGCAGAGCGGTGCGCATCTGCTGCTCATCGGTCAGCGGGATGATGCCGCCCTGGCGATCATGTCGGCGGCGATGATCGGTTTGGCTGCCCAGCATCGGCCGACCTCTGCCGAGTTTGTCATCCTGGACGGCAGTTCGAGCGAGTCGCCACACATCTTCCAGCACGTCGCCGCCGCCCTGCCGCAGCGGTCGCGTTTCGTCGAGTATCGGCACGCGGGCGAGGTCATCGCCGAGTTGGCTGCCGAGTTGCAGCACCGCCAGGCTGACGGGACGGTCGATGGGCCGGCTGTGTTCGTGTTCATTTACGGACTGCAGCGTTACCGCATGCTCCGCCGCACGGACGACTTCAGCTTTTCGTTCTCTTCCACCGAAGAGAATGCTCCGCCCCCTGTCGACAAGCAGTTCGCCGAGTTGCTTCGCGAAGGTCCGGCGGTCGGCATCCACGTGATCGCCTGGGGGGACACGCCGGCGACGATCGAGCGTTGCTTCGATCGCCAGGCGATGCGCGAGTTCGACAATCGCGTGCTCTTCCAGATGAGTGCCTCGGACTCCTCCAACCTGATCGACTCGCCGATGGCCAACCGCCTGGGCTTCTATCGGGCTCTGTTCTACAGCGAGGAACAGGGTCTGCTGGAGAAGTTCCGGCCTTACAGCCTGCCTGACCGGGCCTTCCTGGAAGAGCTTGGGCGGCTGAACGGGCACGGGGCAAACGGGTAGTTTGCGCTGCGGCCGGGCTTGCTCGGCGTAAGCCGGGGGACTCTCGCGGGAAAGGATTCCCGAAGAGAAGACGTGCGGGAAGGGATTCCCGCACGAGCAGACAAAGGATTCCCGCACGAGCAGAGAGTAGACGTGTGGGAAGGGATTCCCGCACGAGCGGACAAGACCCACGGATTGGGATCCGTCGTCGTCAGGTGGGTGAGAGTTTGCGGTTTTCGGCGGCCTGTTCGAGGAAGCGGCTAGTGTAGCGGGGGTCGACCTGGGTGCAGGCGGCGGTGGCGTTGTCGGCGATGCGCTGGTAGTCGGGGTCGTCGGTGAGAGTGGAGAACTCGCCGGCGAGGATGACCAGGCGGAGCAGGTGGCGGAGGACGAGGCCTTCCTGCTTGACCAGCTCGCGGTTGCGGACGAACTTGTAGAAGTCGCCCGCGGCTTCGGCGATGCCGCCGGCCACCCACTTGGGCTGGACGTAGACAGGCTCGGGGGCGGCGAGCTTGCTTTCAAACACAATCTTGAGCATCTCGGGGAAGGTTGGCGGGCGTTCCTCTTCTTCGGCCCAGTAGCTCGGCGGGCCGTTGTCATCGTCGTCATCCTCGGAGCCCGGGCCGGCGGCGGGCTTGGAGGCGATGGCACCCATCTGAATGAGCAGCGGTTCGAGCACTTGTGTCTGCAGCGGGCCGGGAGGCATGTCCGGCGGCCGTACGCGGCGGTGGATGGTCGGCGGCAATTCGAGTATGGATTCGAGAGCGAAGAGCTTCTCATTGGTGTCACTGTAGGCCAGCTGTTCGACGAGGAATGCACCGAACAACGGATCGACGCTGCGGAAGGTGAGCAGCTTGTGGATCTTGTCGTCGAGGGTGACGTGCTCGCCGTCGTCGCTGCGGGTGAGGTAGCCGAGGGAAGCCATGTTAGAGAGCATGAAGTCGAGCTGCTCGCGGAAGGTCTGCAGGCGGCCGGGCTGCTCGAAGCGTTTGGAGATGAAAGTGCGGACCTCGTCGAGAGTACCGGTGCGTGTGAGCATGTAGATCAGCACGTTGTAGGGAATCATCGAGCGGCTGTGCAGCTTCGCGGGGCCGGCCTTGAGCAGCGTGCCGAGTTGGCCTTCGGTCCAGTACTGCTCGGTCCTGCTGCGTCTGGGCTTCTTGCGTTCGAGGTCTTTTTTGGCGCGGAGCAGGCCGGGGTCCTTGGTGTTGGCGGGGATCTGGTCGTACTTCTTTTGCCACTTGAACAGCCGCGCGTCGTCCTCGTGAGCGACGACGAAGACGTAGCCGTTCTTGTCGAACTGAGGCCGACCGGCGCGGCCGAAAATCTGGTGGGCGATGGAGGGGGCGACGAGTTTTTTCTCGCCGTGCTTGCCCTTCATGAGGGTGGTGAGCACCACGGATCGCGCGGGCAGGTTGATGCCGGCGGCGAGGGTTTCGGTGCAGATGACGAAGGGCACAAGCTTGCGGGCGAAGAGTTTTTCGACGATCTCCTTGTGTTTGGGCAGCACGCCGGCATGGTGTACGCCTACGCCGCGGATGAGCATCTGCTTGAGTTTGGGGCCGACGCCGTCGGCGAGGTCTTCCTTGTGCTCTTCGAGGACGG
>JBJKSL010000648.1:0-4049 GCA_046704145.1 Phycisphaerae bacterium | reverse complement strand
CGCGAAAAGCGGCTGGCGATGACGCAGGACCTTCTCAAGAAGCAGGCGATCGAGCTGGAAACGGCCAGGCTGCAGTTGGCCTCGCAACTTTCAGCCATCAAGGATGAAGAAAGCAAGCTTCAAAGTGCCAGGACGGTCGTCGGCGAGCAGGAGAAGGTCAACATAAAGAAGACCGCGCAGATTTACGAGAAGATGGACCCGGCCAGCAGCTCGAAAATCATCGAGAGCATGTGCACCAATAACCAGATCGACGACGCGGTCAAGATCCTGCACTTCATGTCCGACCGGGCTGCGGCCAAGCTGCTTGACGAGATTCAGGATAAGGCGGTGGCGACCAAGATCGTCGAGAAACTCAAGGACCTGGCGGAAGGATAAAACGTGGACCTGGCAACTATCATCGGCGTGCTGGCGGGCCTTGGCTGCGTATGCGTGGCAGTCATGGGCGACGGCGGCAACTTCGGCCTGTTCTTCCACGTGCCGGCCATCGTCATCGTTCTGGGCGGCACCTGCGCCGCGACGTTCATTCACTTCTCGCTCAAGCAGGTATTTCGAATCAGCTCCATCGTCAAGAAGATACTTTTCTGCAAGCTTCCCGACCCGCAGGACCTGATCCAGAAGATGGTGAACTACTCGGCCATCAACCGCCGGGATGGGGCCTTGGCGCTTGAGCAGGAGCTGCCCAAAGCGGGCGATGCGTTCCTGGTGCAGTCGCTGCGAATGGTCATCGACGGCCAGGATGAAAAGGCCATTCGCGAGCATCTCTCGATGGAGATCCAGTACCTCCAGGAGCGGCACGCCGAGGGCAAGAAGATCCTGGAATTCATGGGAGCCGGCTGCCCGGCGTTCGGCATGGTCGGCACGCTCATCGGCCTGGTACAGATGTTCAGCTCGATGGAATCCCCCGAGCAGATCGGCAAGGGCATGGCCACGGCCCTGGTGTGTACGTTTTACGGCGCGTTCCTGGCCAACCTGTTCTTTCTGCCGATGGCAGGCAAGCTGGGCATCCGCTCCAAGAATGAGGCGATCCTCCGAGAAATGACCATGGAGGGCGCGCTTGGCATAGCCCGCGGCGAAAGCCCTACGGCTGTGCGCCTGCGGATGCAGGCGTTCGTCTCGGCCAGGCATCGCGAGGACCTCAAGCCCAAGGTCAGGGAAAAGACGGCGGCGTAAGGCGAAACTATGTCATCAGGCGGACATGAAGAAGAAGGCGGCGGCCACAGCGTAGGTTTGTGGTACGTGTCGTTCAGCGACAAGATCACGCTGCTGCTGTCGTTCTTCGTCATGCTGACGACGTTCTCGTCGTACAGCAAGGAGTCCATCGAGAAGTTCAAGGGCTACTGGGCCTACATCGCGAACTATTCTATCTTTCCAGGCCACGCGACTGACGACTCGGTCATGCCGGAGGAGCGGATCACTGATCGCACCGTCGAGGGCTCCGAACAGCCCACCGACGGCATCGACAACACCACGAATCCGCGCCAGAGCTTCTGGACCGCATCGCCCGGCGCCTACGCCGATCAGAAGGTGATCTACATATCCTCCAGCCGCCTGTTCTGGGGCGATGGAAGCACCCTCACCGCGGCCGGCAAGCAGCACCTAAAGACGCTGGGCGGCTTCATCAGCCTGCTGCCGTGCCACGTGATGATCGGCCAGAGCCTGCCGGCAGGATGGCACTGCGATAACTCGCTTGAGCGCGCAGGCGTGCTGGCCGAGTTCCTGCAACAGCAGTCCGGCTGCCCGATGGACTGCATCAGCATCTCCAGCCCCGGGTCCGAGGCGGCCAATCGAATCGGCCAGGAGCCGGTAATCGAGATCATCCTGCTGTCCAAGGGGGTGCTTGAATGAGCAAGCATGCCCCCCCGGCCGAGAGTCACGAAAAGGTCCCGCTTTGGATCATCTCATTTGCGGACATGATCACGCTGCTGCTGTCGTTCTTCGTGATGCTCCAGACGATGGCGCACACTCAGGATGCCAAGCTGCTGGGCGTCAGCCGCGAATCGTTCCGCAGGGCCATCGCCGGGTTTGGAATGCCCGATCTGGTCCTTGGCAAGCAGCCCCCAAGCGGCCTGGATTACCACAAGCTCAAGTACCCTACCGAGGAAGGCGATGATACCCCCGGCTTCAACAGGATCATCGATGCCGACGACGAGCGGATCCGCAAGGCGTTCGAGGAACTCAAGAAGAAGATGGAGACCAAGGCAAGCGACATTCCCGGCAGGGCGAGCAATGTCATCGTGACGCCCATAACGTTCGCAGGCGGCCGGTGGAACCTCGACGAGGCAGGCAAGAGCTACCTGCGCGAACTGGCCGGCAACCTCGGCCAGGAGAACCGCCGCGGCGGTTACGTGATCGTGTTGGGAGTGGCGGGCGACGGCGACGTCGGCAATTCCTCCGCTCCTGAGCGCCAGGTGCTCGAGGTGTCGGCGCGGCGGGCGCAGGCTGCGTGCGAATTCCTGCAGCCGCTGCTGTGCGGCCGCGGGTCGGCCGGGTGGTCGGTCAGCGCAGTGGGCGCCGGCAGAGGCGACCGGCAGATGCGAGCCTTGGGCGCCGCCAGTGGCAGGACATCCATAGTCATCGCAATTGCGGAGGGCCAAAAGGCCAATGGCTGAACCAAACGAAACAACCAACCAGCAGGCGCCAGCCAAGGAAAACCCGGCAAGCTCCACCAAGGGCTCCATGGGCTTCATGATTGCGGCCGCCGCGGTGGTCGTGGCCTCGATAGGCGGCGGCGTTGGCGGCGCGATCCTGATGGGCGACAAGTCCGCGCAGCCAAAGCAGCCAACCAGCGCACCAGCCGGCCAGCACGGCGATGACGGCGAGTACAGCTACTACGAACTGGAGCCGATTGTCGTCAACCTTGACGAACCTCGCCTGGCCCGCCTGCTGCGAATCTCCGTGGTGGCCGCGATTCCCAAGGATCAGTTCAAGGCCGCCAGCGAACTGCTGGAGCAGAAAAAGCCCATCCTCAAGAGCTGGCTGACGGTCTACTTCTCCGGCTGCACGCTTGAGGACATCCGCGGCCCCAAGAACCTCAACCGCATCCGGCGAGAGATCGAGACGAATTTCAACAATCAGCTCTGGCCAAACGGCCGCGGGCTTATCGCAAAGATACTGTTCAAGGAACTGGGCGTCCAATGACAGGTGAGCATGCAGAGTCTGGCGTGGCAGGCCGACAGGACAGCCTGGTAACGATGCTGATGGCCGCGGCCGTCGGCAGGAAGCCTGCTGCCGATACGCCGGAGGCCCGCCCCTACGACTGGAGCAAGCCCTGCTGCTTCACCGCGCAGCAGATGCGACAGGTGCAGCAGCTGGCCGGGCAGGCGGCCGCTAGGCTCGGCGAGGCCCTCACGGAGATGTTGCATTCGCCGACGCAATTGACCGCAAAGGCGCCCGAACTGGGCAACTACCAGGCGATGCAGCAGGTGCTTGCCAACTCCGGCGGCTACTTTGCCGCGGCCGATGCCGGCGGCCGGCTTTCGGCGATGCTGTGGCTGCCGACTGAGTCGGCTCTAGGCTTCATCGCCCGGCTCCTGGGCGGCGCGCCGGGGCAGGCCCAGCAGCGGGAGCTGTCGGCATTGGAGACTGACCTGCTGCTGGATGTCGTGGCGGCGATGGTCGGGTCCTTGGGTCAGGCCATCGGCGGCAAAGGCCAGCTCCAGGCCCGCCGCGAGCTGGTCAAGGCCGACTCAGCGGCCACAGGCATGCAGGATTGCTGTCAATTGGCGTTTTGTACACAAGGACAGGACAAACCGGCCCTCGTGATCCTCATGTCCTGTCACTTCATTGAGGCGGCGTGCAACTGGGCGCCCGCGGCCAAACCGGCGGAAGAGACCCGCAAGCTGCTGGCCGAGCACTTGGACCGGGCGCCGATGAAGGCCTCGGTGTGGCTGCGAAGTGCGGCCTTCACGCTCAAGGAAATACTTTCGACAGAAAGCGGCGATGTCCTGCTGCTGCCCAGCCGCCCGGCCGACCCCGTGATCGTGGTCGTGCAGGAAAAGCCGGTCGCATCCGGGCGCGTGGCGATAGCGGATGACCGCTACGCCGTCTCC
>JBJKSL010000647.1:0-3811 GCA_046704145.1 Phycisphaerae bacterium | reverse complement strand
CAATCGCCCCCAGCATCGCAGTGTTCGGCCGATTGGCTCCAATCTCCGCAATCGCAATTCCGGTCGCGTCGAGCGTGCAAATCCTGCAGCCTTCGAGTTGCAGTTGCCCGCGCACTTCCGCTGGGCTCCGTCGCGAGTTCACCACCAACACGCCGTCTTGATGCAATTGACGCAGTTCTCCGCCGTAGACTTCCAGGAGCGACTCATCGAACACCACTGCCACGTCAGGAGCGTAAATCTGCTGCCGCTCGTCGATGGGCTGATCGCTGAGCTTGGCAAAGGCCTTGATCGGCGCGCCCATGCGCTCTGGTCCGTAGGTCGGCAACCCCTGAGCGTACTGCCCGGACTCGATGGCCACCTGCGCCAACAGATGTGCCGCAGTTTTGGCCCCCTGCCCGCCTCGCGCCATCAGTACGATGTTACACACCTTGCCGCACGCCTTGCCCGCTCCGTCCTTCGCAGCATCCGCGGTCGGCTGCCCAACGCGGGCCGGCATGACCTTCGCGCCGTCGCCCGCAACATCCACAAACCAGACTGCAGCGCTGTCCGCGTCAACCGTGCCCGCCGCAGCATCGAGCAGCCGCCGGTAAACCGCGTTGACCTGCGTAAGGGTTACATCGCGACCGCCTATGCCGACGATCGCATCGGCCAGCACGGGAAGCTTTGCACCGGTCGAACGTGCCTGCAGCGCCAATGCCGCCGTGACCTCGGTGAACAACGGCCCCCCACCGCCCAACTCGCACGCCTTGTCGATCGCGGCCACCGCTTCAACGCCGCTTCCCAAAATCGCCCGCGACAACGCCTCACCCGGGAACGGCCGGAACGCCCGCAGCTTGATCATCCCCGCCCGCACGCCTCGCGCCCGCAGCAGATCCACCGTCGCCCGCACCGTACCGCAGACCGAACCCATGGCCAGCACCGCGACCTGGGCATCCTCCAGCCGATAGGCCTCGAACAGCCCGTAGCTCCGGCCGGTCAGCAGGCCGTACTCCTGCCCCACCTCCGCAATGACGCCCGCCGCTCGCCGCATGGCCTCCGAAATCTGCGCGTACAACTGCGAAGCACGGTCCGGCATCACGAACGGCCCGACCGCTCGCGGATTGTCCGTATCCAGCAGATCCACCGAGGGTACGAAATCCCCCACAAACCCGCGTACCTGTTCGTCCGACAGAACCAACAGCCGCTCCAGCGTGTGGCTCACCACGAACCCATCATGGCAGACCGTGACCGGCAGCCGTACCCGTTCATCCTCCGCGATGCGGTAGGCCTGAATCGCGTTGTCGTAGGCCTCCTGGCTGGTCTCGCCGTGCAGTTGAATCCACGGAGCGTTGCGAGCCAGCATCGCGTCCCCGTGATCGTTATGGATGTTCAGCAACCCGCCCAGGTGCCGATTGACCAACGACATCACGATCGGCAGCCGCAGTGCCCCGGCGTTGTAGTAGACCTCCATCATGTCCGCCAAGCCGACGGAACTGGTCGCGGTGAACGTGCGTGCCCCCGACGCCGACGCCCCCAAGGTGGCCGACATGGCCGAATGCTCGCTCTCAACGTTGATCAGTTCACTGCGGAGTTCGCCGCGTGCCACGAATTCCGCGAGTTTGTGCACCAGTTCCGTCTGCGGCGCGATGGGGTACGCGGCTATCACGTGCGGATCGATCTGCCTCACCGCCAGTGCCACGGCATCGTTGCCGGTCAACGCCTGCACCGTACCGCGACCAGCGTTTCGCGACGGCGGCGGACCAAGCGACGCCTCACCGCTCGGCAACTCCGCACAAGGCATCAGATTGTTGAGCCTAACGTTCATACTCGCCTCTTAAGCAGCCAAAGGATGAAGGCAGAAGGACGAAGGATGAAAAGAAGAGTGCCGCCTCTTTCATCCTTCCGCCTTCCGCCTTCCGCCTTACTCCCTCATCCTTCCGCCTTCATCCTTCATCCTTCCCTTCTACCCCACACAATGCAGTTCTGGTGAGCTCTCCGCATCGGCCGCGATCATGGCTATGGCCTTGTATCCGTCACGGTTCGTCGGGCACACGGATGCACAAAGCCCGCAGGCCGTACAACGATCCGTATCGATGCCCAGGATACCGCTCGTCTCCTTGGAATAACGATCGAACACCGCATGGATGACCGCATTCTCCGGACAGTAGACGAAGCATCGCCCGCACCCTACGCAGAAGTCCTTGATGAAGTCGGCCTTGCGAATCGACCGCCAACTGCCCTTGTGCAGGTGCTTGTGCGCCGTGTCCGGCAGCATCACGCCGCCCGGCTCCAACTGCAGCCACACCGGCTCCACCGCCGAGGGCGACAGCAGCACTTCGTCGATGTCCAGACCGAGCAGACGGTCCAACGCCGGTTTGCTGAAATGCGTTGCCCCCTCTGCCCGCAATGCTGACCGAGAGATGCGAACGTCCATCGCGCTGCCGTTCGAGATCACCAATGTCCGCCCGTCCACCCGAACGCCCGCTTCGGGTGTCACACAAAGGCTGTAGCGCAGATTCATCTCCACCCCGGCGTCCTCCAAAGCATCCTCCGCCTCGCGAGGCGGCCGCGTCGCCGCAGCGTGCAGGCCGTCGATCACCCGCTCGATGTCCCGCGACAGGCATAGCAGCGAGCGTACATTCCGCCGGGCCAGGGCCACCGCCGCCGCCCGCCCCTCCTGCGGCCGCTGCCGACCGAGATCGGGACTGGCCGCGGGGATCACCGGACCGGTCCCGGTCAACAGCACCTCGACAGGCTCGTGTACCAGCACCGCGGCCAAGTCCCGGACGTCCTCCGCCGCGAGCGGACCAACCTGGGTGTTGCGGATTTGATTCTGGCCGAAGTGCATACGTCTCCCGCTACGCGTGAACCGGCCTCCCTGCACCATACCGTCCGTCTTGGATAGTCGAGGGACTATCCCTCCGAGTTGACGGCCAGCCTTTTTGCATTTGCCGTGCCGCAACTCAGGCCTGCTGCTCGACCCCCGCCAATCAGCCCTAAGTCCATACATTCCCGAAACTAGCGTCTGGATCTGCACCGCGCGTATCGGTAAAACGCCCCGCCCCCTGCGGGATTTAACGATACCTTGCCCCCGCGACCGGCGTTCCATACTATGACAGTCAGCAGCGAGGCCAGCATCAGGGCTGACGACGGCGACAGCCATGAGCCGCACTGACGTGCAGCCGCCAGCGCCCTGCAACGGTTTCTGCCCGGATCACGACGTGCCAGACGAGAACGACAACCTACCCCACGATCGACGCTCCATGTTCCTGCTGGGCTTCCGCAAGCTGCTGGAGCCGGTGGCCAACTACGTCGAGCAACGACTGGAGATCGCCCTGCCGGTCTTCCGCGAGGTGCTTCGTCCGCCCGGAGCCCAGCCCGAAAAGCAGTTCCTCAACACCTGTTACCGCTGCGGCAACTGCATAAGCGTCTGCCCGGCCAAGGCCATCCGACCATTGCCCGAAGATCAGACCGACCAGGCCGGGACCCCCTACATCGACCCCGACCTGGCCGCCTGCGTGGTCTGCGAGGAACTGGCCTGCATGAAGGCTTGCCCCAGCACCGCCTTGCGGCTCGTCGATCCCGCCCAGATCAGCATGGGCCTCGCCCAGGTCAACCCCGCCAATTGCCTCCGCACCAAGGGCACGGCCTGCACGCTCTGCATCGACAAGTGCCCCTTCGGCTCGACCGCCCTCCGTCTGGACGCCAACGGGGCCGTGCAGGTGGTGAGCGCAGGCTCCCTCGGCTGCGGGAGCTGCCAGTTCTACTGCCCCGCCACCCCCAAGGCCATCACCGTCAATCCACAATGAAGAAAAGGTAGTATGGTGTATGT
>JBJKSL010000646.1:0-4250 GCA_046704145.1 Phycisphaerae bacterium | reverse complement strand
CCGAGCGCGTGGTGGAGTCCATCCTTTTCGTCTCGGATAGCCCCCTGCCGCTGTCGAAGATCGTGGCCATGCTGGGCGTCGGATCGGCCCGCGACGTGCGCAACCACATCAAGTCGCTCAACGAAATGTACGAGCAGACCGGGGCATCCTTCCGCATCGAGCAGATCGCCAGCGGCTACCAGATGCTGACCCTGCCGGTGTACAACACCTGGATTCGACGGCTCAAGCAGAGCAAACAGGACAGCAAGCTCTCACAGGCGGCGATGGAAACACTGGCCGTTGTGGCTTACAAGCAGCCGGTCGTCCGTGCGGATATCGAAGCCATCCGCGGCGTGTCCGCGGGCGAAATGCTGAACCGCTTGCGCGAGGTGGGCCTGATCAAGATCGTCGGCCGCGCCGAGGATGTCGGCCGCCCCATGCTCTACGGCACCACCAAACGCTTCCTCGAGGTATTCGGGTTGTCGAGCCTGGAGGATCTGCCGGAAGTCGAAGAACTGCAGGCCGGCGAATAGGTCAGCCACAACGTCGCATATCGCAACGTCCGTTCTTGTCTACTCCGCCCGGAACATGCGATTGGTCGTCCCCCCGGGGCCGATCTTGACGCTCAGGGGTCGGTTGCAGCGTGGGCAACGTCCCTCGTAGGCAGTGCCCTGGCGGTTCCGATAAATCCGTAGGTACACGCCGCAACACTCAAACTGCACCCCGATCCAGGGCCGAGCCCCCTGCTGTTGACCGCTTTCAGCCTGGGAGGATTGGCTCGCCCCATGGGACAGGTCCAGGATGTAGGCTTCATCGTCCGCCATGGCCGATACATCGGCTCAGCGCATCAGGTTCCTTGATTGCAGATCGAATTGGGCCGCAGGAGCCGGTGAGTCCGCGACCCGACATCGAGACAGCGGGAATCTTCGATTCATTTTGCCTCAAGCCAGTTCCAATCGTACGGTTGATGGTCAGCCCCGATTCTGTATGGGCGGGAAAGGGAGTGCGCCGTGACTTATCGGCTCAAATGGTGGCGCGAAACGCTCGGGCGATTCGCGGGGGAAGCCGAGGCTGTCAGCGCGACAGAATATGCTATCCTGCTGGCGGTTCTGATACTCGGATCCATGGGCGTGATCCAGTCCATCGGCCAGAGCTTCCAGGGGCTCTACCTGGTTATCGCCGGCAAGATCCCTGATGTACAGTAACATCCCGAGCGCCGGATGTTCGGCCGTCAGTAGAGACGGCGTATCTCGACGTCTTCGAAGTAGTGCTTGAGGATATCCGAGCACTGGTACCCTCGCACGGCCATGCCCAACGCGCCGATCTGGCACAGACCGGCGCCGTGCCCCCACCCTGCCCCGATCAGCCGAACCGTCGTCGGCGTGCCGCCGCTATCGCGATCCATTTCCACCTTGAACGCACTGCTGAACAGGAACTTCTCGTGCAGCACGTCGCGGATGCGGTATTCACTGCGGATAAGAAGGCCGACGCGCTTTCCTGACTTGGCCAGGTAATCGATTTGAAGCTGCGAGGCGCGCCCTGAAGGCCCGCGACTGAGCACGCGAAGATCCTGCAGGCATTCCATGGCCGGCACGCGGCAGCTCACGCTGTTGGTGGGCAGATCGCCTGCCAGCACAGGCTCGCTCGGCACGGCCACTTCTTCTCCGTCTGCAGCGAAGATGCCGGCCAGCTTCCGACGCAGGACGGCCTCCAGCTCTTGACGCCTATATGTCACTGCCCAACGGAAATGCCCGCCGCCCTCGTCCACCGAGCCGAGGTACTGTGGCAGTTCGCTGTCAGGCACCACGTTCGGGCTGCAGAACACGTCGGTGGTTTTCAGCCAATCGCCAGTGAGGAACTCATCGAGATTGTCCTCGCTGACCGGCATGAAACCCTGGGCTGCATCGCCGGCCGGAGCATCGACGGCGGCGACCAGGCACGACTTGCTGATGAACCACACGTGCTCGGGAGCCTCGATAATCCCGCCGCAACTCTTGGAGTAGTTGGCGTCGATAATTGTACCCGCCGCATCCATCAGCACCTGTCCGCCAGAGGCAGCGATGGTCTCCGCTGCTCGCGGCGTCCAATAGGTCGTACCGTGAAAGCGCTGGCAGCAGTCGTCGTTGCAGCGGTCGATGGGCCATTCCGTGTGCTTGGGCTCGGTGTGTGCCAAGACCCACGAGCGGGCCACGATAGCCTGACTCTTGAGGAACTCGAGCGGACAGCGGCCGCTCATCTCGGAGGTAATCACGCACTGAAGGTAGTCTTCCAGGCCGATCTCGTTGACGGCCAGCACGTGTCCGTCGAAGGCCCTGAATTCGAGCGTGCCCTCCAGCGAGTAGCTCACCGGCTTCTGCCAGTGGAAGCCTCGGCCGGTGATCACGTCGTGCAGGCGAATGCCGGAGCCCTGCTGCATCTGGGCAGGCTCTACCGGTCGCAAGCGAATGACCGTGCCACTGCCCACTTGGTCGCCGCCGGACACCTGCACGTCCAAAGCGTTTCCGCGCACCTGCAATTCCGCGGATACGCCAACCACCCGGCTCAGTTGCCCATCGATGGACAATTCATACCTCCTGCCGGGCACGTCGATGCGAATGGAGCGCATGCCGTCGGTCGGCAGTGCCACGCCTACGCGGATCATCGGCTCGCGTCCACTTGCCGCCGACCAGTCGTTAATGGAGTTTGCCACTGTGAATAACGCCCCTTTCGTGTCTGCCGCTACTTGCCGATGCCCGCCGGTGCAGTCGTGCTCGATCGCGGCCCTCGCGACTCGACCACGATGCCGCTGTCGGGAATGCGTAGTTGCCCCACGCCCCGCCCCGATCCCGTGCCGCGTTTGGCTGCGACCGCCGCGGGCAGGAACGAGACAATCTCCTTGGGCTTGTCGACAGGATGAATCGTGACCTTGGTGCGATTCGGCGAGGTGGTGTCGCCTCGGAAATAACGAATCTGCAGCGACCCGGGGCCTTCATGAATAACCGTCGATTGCAGGTTGTCCCCCCCGTCGCTGCTGAGGATGTAGCCGTTGTAGATATCGACCATGACCGGCGGAGTGATGCGACCTTTGCCATCGAACCGTAGCTCGAAGGTCTCGGTCACCACTTTGCCGGGGCCATACGCACGCAGGAACCGCACTGCCGGCAGATCATCCGCCTTTCCGCACAGGAAGCGAATGCGCGTGGTACGGCGGTATACAGGACCCCTCTTGGAGCCGTTTGGCGTCTCGATATCCTGCGGCCCGAACGCGAAAGACACATCGCGATCCCCCGCCCACCACTCAGTCTTGGGTGTCATCCATTTGCCTGCGGACGGCTTGCCTGCAGCGCGAGTGCCCTGCTTGCCTTGGGGGGCCTGTGATTTCCAGTACTGCACCCTGATCTGTTCGCGGTTGGCAATCGCGTGGCGGAACTCGATGTTGACCTCGCTGATATCACGCGGCTCGTCCCACTCGACGCCTATGGTGTACTCGCCGTCCGGCTCCAACACGGGCTCCCAGCCCTCGGGCCCCTGCGGCAGTGCTTGCTCATCCGTGGTCGGCTGCGAAGGCACGTTCGGCAGCTCCACCACTCGGCCAAAATCCACCAGGTTGATCCGCTCTTTCGCCACCGCCGACGGCAGCGCGGCCGCCAGCGTCAGCACCAATACCGCAGCATTCAGTCTCACCATCATTCGGTCACCACGCAGTTTAATAGCTTTGGGCAACTTCCGGTGCTCATCGTACCGTCCTGCGATCATCGCTGCCGACTTGTCCGTGGTCAAGGGGCACGCCTGTGGTGGAGGGTATGCCACAAACCCTTCCGGCAAACTCGAAGCCACATCGCGGGAAAGGATTCCCGCACCAGCGGCAGATGTGCACACCGGAAGTATGTATAATACTGGAATGCGATGCTTTATCGCCATCGACCTGCCGAAGCGTGTCCGCGATCGACTTGTTGCGTTGCAGACAGAGTTGGGCAACTCCGGTCTGGAGCGGGCTATCCGCTGGACTCGCCCTGAACATATCCATCTCACGCTGAAATTCCTGGGCGAGGTGCCGGACGCCGATGTGTCGCGACTGTGTCAAGCCGCCATCGACACGGCCAAAGTGCTACCGCCGGTACCGGTGGCGATCCGCCGTGCAGGCTGCTTTCCGTCCGGCGGGCCCGCTCGCATCGTGTGGGCCGGTATCGCCGGTCCTTCGCCGGAGTTGATCGCCTGCCATCAGTCGCTTGAAGCCGCCCTTGCAGCGCTGGGCTATCCACCTGAAGAGCGTGCCTTCCATCCGCACCTGA
>JBJKSL010000645.1:0-2690 GCA_046704145.1 Phycisphaerae bacterium | reverse complement strand
GTACTCGGGACCGAGTACTTCCGTTCCACGTTGGACGAGATACCAGTCCGCGTGCTCTACCTGGAGAAGCTCGGCCTCAAACGCCGGTACCTGCTTTCGAAGTTTCAGAAGACCCCACCCGCACCGCCTTGCCGGCCAGACGACATCGCCGCCATCGTCTACACCTCCGCTACCACCGGCGATTCGAAAGGTGTATGCCTATCGCACGGCAACTTTGAATCCAACGCGCGGGCAATCGTGCAGCATTTGCACATGGTGCCCGAGGACCGCCTGCTTGGCCTGTTGCCGAACTTCCACGTCTTCGGCTTGACCGTCCTGAACTTCATCCCCGCGGTTTTTGGCACGGGCATCACCTGTATCCCGCGGTTCGCCGCGTCGGATGTCGCCCACGCCATCGCCGCAGACCGCACGAACATACTCATCGCGGTGCCCAGCATGTACGCGGCTCTCGCCCGCATGAAGCATCTGGACAAGGCTGGTTTCGCTCATGTAAAGATAGCGGCCAGCGGCGGCGAGCCTCTGCCCCGCCCAGTGTACGAGGAAATGGAGCATCGCACCGGCGTGACCCTCATCGAAGGTTACGGTATGACCGAGGCGTCGCCGATCATCTCCTGCGACCTGCCCTGGGCACACAAGACGGGCAGTGTCGGGCCGGCGTTGCCCGGTGTCGAGGTCCAGCTTCGCGACGCGGAGGGGCAACCGCTCGGCCGCTCTGAAGAGGGCGAACTCTACGTCCGCGGCCCGCTCGTGATGAAGGGCTACTACAACCGCCCTGCCGAAACCGAGGCTGCCATCGACCGTGCCGGCTGGCTGCGTACCGGCGACATCGTCCGCGTCGACGCCGAGGGCTACATCCGCATCACCGGCCGTGCCAAGGACCTGATCATTGTCGGCGGCGAAAACGTCTACCCGCGTGAGATTGAAGATGTGCTCGACCGCCACCCAGCCGTCGCTGAGTCCGCCGTCATCGGCCGCTCCGACGACCTCCGCGGCGAGGCCGTCGTCGGCTTCGTGACCCTGCGCGACGGCTTCTCCGTCACGACCACCGACCTCCGCGCCCACTGCCGCCGGAACCTTGCCGGCTTCAAAGTGCCTCGTGAGATCATCATCCGGCCGGACCTGCCCCGCAGCCCCACCGGCAAGATTCTCAAGCGTGCTCTGCCGCCGTTGCTGTCAGAGCCTGCACGCTTCTCAGAGCCGGCGTCTGTGACGCCGGTGCCGAATGAGGACAGCACGCCAACATAAAGCACCACGGTGTCGGCACGCCGATAAGCCAACCAACGTCAGACTTCCACCGAAGCATCCCTCGCGCCTGCCTACGGGGTGTGGCAAGACAAAGTGGCCCAGCCGCCCTCGGCTGTGTTTTCAAAGCCGAAATCCCCAGCTACGACGTACCAAAGAAACCGCCCCCCCTGCCTACGCCCCATCGCCGTCGTCGTCCGGCCCCAGCAGCAGCATCTGCTCTGACGACTCCGCCGCGGGCAGTTCCTGTACGTTGCGCAGCTTGCGTTCGATGGCACGCGTGCGGACGGCCGCGGTGTCGATGGTGTTGGTCGCCTCCTGCAGCTTCTTCTGCACCTTGGCCAGCACGTCGCCGTACTTGCCGAACTCAGTCTTGACCGCAGCGAGCAGAGTCCAGACCTCGCTCGATCGCTTCTGGATGGCCAACGTGCGAAATCCCATCTGCAGGCTGTTCAAGATCGACCACAGCGTCGTCGGCCCGGCAATCACCACGCGGTAATCGCGCTGCAGCAGATCTGCCAACCCCGGCCGGCGCACAACCTCCGCAAAAAGCCCCTCGGTGGGCAGAAACAGTATCGCAAAATCCGTCGTGGCCGGCGGGTTTAAATATTTGTCACGGATATCGCCCGCACACCCCTTGATGCGCACCTCCAGCGCCCGAGCCGCAGCCTCCGCCGTCTCCGGGTCGGCGCGATCCTGGGCATCGACCAGCCGCTGATAGTCCTCCACCGGAAACTTCGCATCGATGGGCAGCAGCACGACCTGGTCGCGGTCCTCGCCTCGCCCCGGCAGCCTGATGGCGAACTCGACGCGCTCGGCCGAGCCCTCCTTCGTGGCCACGTTGGTCTCGTACTGCTCGGGCGTGAGCACCTCCTCCAGCAGCGCCGCCAACTGCACCTCGCCCCACGTGCCGCGTGACTTCACATTGGTCAGCACCCGCTTGAGATCCCCCACCCCGGTGGCCAGACTCTGCATCTCGCCCAGCCCCTTGTAGACCTGCTCGAGCCGCTCGCTGACCAGCTTGAACGACTCGCCCAGCCGCTTTTCGAGCGTGCCCTGCAGCTTCTCATCCACCGTCTGCCGCATCTGCTCCAGCTTGGCGGTGTTATCCTGCTGCAGCAGCTTGAGCCGCTCGTCGATGGTCGTCCGCATGGCGTCCATGCGCTGCCCGCTGTCCGCCTGCAGCCGCTGCAACCGCTGCTCCACCGTTTCGCGCACTGCGTCCAGCTTCTTCTCGTTGGTTGAGGTCAGATTCACCAGTTGCCGATTGAGCGTGTCCGCCACCCCCTTGAGCGACCCGGCCAACTCCTCCCGCCCCTGTTTGGCCAGTGCGGCCGACTCTTCCCGATTGCGGGCGACCTCCTCGCGGACGCCCCGCTCGATGCGTTCCAGGCTCTTATCGGTCGCACTGAGCGACTGCTCGACCGAGCTCAGGTCCACCTCCGTAC
>JBJKSL010000644.1:0-5188 GCA_046704145.1 Phycisphaerae bacterium | reverse complement strand
ACCGCCGTTGTCTTTGAAACCCTTCCGCAGAGCGTACGTTCACCAATTGGCACTCGGCGGCGGAGGCCCGTCGCTACGGCTTCTGTTGTCTGCTTTTTGAGGCGCCCGATATCCGCACACGTGCTCTCGAACCGACCAAACCGGCCATGTGAGGTGCATGTATGACTTCTGCCTCGTGTATGATGTGAGGCGCGCTTAGCCCCGCCCGAGCCATCTGCCGCAACTGCCTGCGCTGCATGCGCGTGTACGCCAAGGCGGCGTTTCCATTCGGATCCTCGTGGAGCACCGCCGCCGAACGCTGGTTGCTGACCACATCGATCATGCGCTCCAGCGATTCGATGCGATAATCGCGCATGAGCTGGTCGGACAGAAGCCATCTTGAACGTCCCGACCACCGGCTCATCGCCACCATCCAGGCCCGCCGACTTATCAACCGGTTCATGCCATAGAACAACTGCCAGTTCAGCGAGAAGGGTAAGAATGTGTCAGTTAGGCGCGCGGACAGGCTGGCCTCATGCTCGGCAAAGACCTCATCCATGATGTCGCGGAGAATCTGCCAGTAGTACGGTCCCACGGTGGTGTCGGCACGAAGCTCCCAGTACAGGTGCCCGAAAGACATGGTCGTCCGCGTGACCGTCATCTGGCGCGGCAGGAACTTGCTGTGGGCCACGGTGTCCGCAGCCAGATGCGAGAGATACCCGAGGGCGAAGGCCCGTCCCGCATCGTCGCGCGCGTCATCCAGAATGGCGAAGCCGGTCTGCCAATGATGACAGAACTGCTTTACCCGACTGAGGCGCTTGGCCAGCACCACGTCTGCGGCCACGTTCCCGAAGATGTAGTTCTTGCGACGGGCCGCCAGCAGGGCCGCGATCCCCGCAGGCAAGAGTTCCAACTGACTCAACAGATCGCTGGCCAGTTTGACGTGCGTCGCCGGTCCCCATGCCCAGGCATCCGCCGACAGAAACGCCACCAGCACTATCGAAAGCACGAGAACCTTGCGCCAATTCACGGTCAATTCATCCCACGTAAAGGTAGATAACCTATGATAGCCTTGCCATTACCCCCGATCCAAGGGAGAAATGGCCGCCCATGTTGTAGCCCAGCCGCCCTCGGCCAGAGGCCCGTTTGACCGGATGTGGCCAGCTTCTTTGGCCCGTTGTAGCCCAGCCGCCCTCGGCTGGGGATTTCGGCTTTGAAAGCACAGCCGAGGGCGGCTGTGCCACTTTTTCTTGCTACACTCCGTTTGACCGCCAAAGCCAGAGGGCGACGGTTGACAACCGCTCGGGGCGGGGGTCTAATCAGTTTTTGCGGTAATTCCTCTTCGTGTATCAGCAGGAGCATGCCGGATGGCCGACGAGCAGCAGCCTAACTTGAGAATCCGCCAGCAGGGCAAGGTCCGAGTCGTGGAGTTCGAGGACCGCAAGATCCTGGAGGAGCTCATCATCGCCCAGATCGGCGAACAGCTCAGCGAGCTCGTCCAGGCCGAGCCCGAGCCCCGCCTGGTGCTGGACTTCCGCAAGGTCGAGCACCTGTCCAGCGCCGCCCTCGGCGTGTTAATCACCCTCAGCAAGCAGGTGAACGAGCGTAACGGCAAGCTGGCCCTGGCCAACATCCAGCCGCAGATCTACGAGGTCTTCAGGATCACGCGACTGAACAAGCTTCTGGATATTCATAGCACGGCGGACGATGCGGTGCAGGCGCTATCATAAGCAAAGCAGTCGGTTCGCGACGCCCCTGCATAAGCGGTTTCTCTCAAACTTCAATTTGTCATGCCAGTTGTACCATTCGACCACGTGCTGCCAGAACAGATCGTCATTGCCAGCGATCTGCATGCCGCCCGAAACGTCGAAGAACAAGTCGTAAGACTGATCGAGTCGCTCGGCTACAGCAAAGAAAGTGCATTCGCGATACGCCTTTCGCTGGAAGAGGCCCTGGTTAACGCCCATCGCCATGGAAACAAGGGCGACGCCAGCAAGAAGATCTGCGTCAGCTACCAGATCGACCGCCGGCGGGCCATCATCCGCATTCGCGACGAGGGGGCCGGCTTCGATCCGGCCGAGGTGCCCGACCCCACCTGCCCGGAGCGAATCTGCCTGCCCAACGGTCGCGGCCTGATGCTAATGCGTTCGTACCTCGACGAGGTCACGTATAACCCGCCGGGTAACGAGGTCCAGCTCGTGAAGGAGAGGCGCTGATGACCGATTCGCAAACCTCCTCTCCCGGTGGCGAGTTCCAGATGAACGTCGCCTACCAGGGCGAGGCCGCCATCGTCTCGCTGGCAGGGTCCATCCACATGGATGTATGTGAGCAGCTACAGGAGGAACTCCTGCAACTCGTCGATCGCCCTGTGCCGCGGCTGATCGTCGATCTGTCTGAGCTCACTTTCATCTGCTCGCTCGGCCTGGGTGCACTCGTGGCCGCCCATTTGCGGTCCCGCCACCACCACACCTCGATTCGGCTCGTATCGCCGGACCCCAGCATCCGAGCGCTTCTCGAGATCACCAAATTGGTTAAGCTCTTCCCCCCCTACGCGTCGGTCGCGTCGGCTCTTGCTGAAGCCTAGACCGCCGGAAGACAGTCCCAGCGGACAACACAAAAAACCCGCCCCCCCCAAGAAACCCGCAACGCTCAGGTTCGTACGCACACTGTGCCTTGGCTGAATTGTCTGAATAGTGGCGATTGGGCGAAGAGATTCCTTATTCAACTGCATAACATTTGATACGCGAATTCGCCCCTCCTGCACATCGCGTGCGGATATCCGACTGCCAGGACGGGCACACGCTGGTGGACGCAAGGGGCGGGAAGAGATCGGGGCCGTCCCCCCTCTTGGAAATCTGGGAGTAGCAACAGGCGCCGTGCCGCCTGAGGAGCAGCAAAAGGACGATGAGGACATCGCCCGTACAGGTCATCCGAAGACCGGAGCAGTTCACGCCTGACGACCAGCGGGTCATCAGCCGCCCCTTCGAACTGCGACGCCGGCGCGTCAAGTCCATTCTCGAGCGGCTTCTCGCAATGAGCGACGATCAGGTCAGCGATGTCCTGCCGCTGGTGCTGTGGAACTTCACCACTCGGCACGACAACATCCGCTCGGTGTTCCGCCGCAACTTCGAGCAGGTCGCCCCGCACTTGCCGGCGGGCACGAAGATCTCCGTGGAGCGGCAGTTGCTGATCGGGGCGTACTTCACCATGGAGTATTCCATCGAGTCGGCCGCTCTGTTCAACCCATCCATCGTAGCCCACCCGGACCAGGCCAACGTACCGCCCGGAGCCGTGCGCTTCCTCATGAGCCTGCGAGCCACCGGCGAGGGCCACGTATCCTCCATCGTTTTCCGGCAGGGCATCCTCCATGCCGACGGCGGCGTGAAGATGGACCCTCCGGCCAGACTCTCCCACTCAGCCCGGCCGGTGCCCGACCACACCTACGTCAAGCCGCTGTTCTTCCGCTCGCTCATGGAGATGAAGGTCTACGAAGAGCCGGTGCAAAAAGTACTCGCCGGCCTGCCCGACGCCTTCACTCGCGAACAGCTGTACGCAGCCATCCGCGAGGTGCGCCAACACACCCCGCAACTGCCCAAGGCGTACGAGCCCGCTTTCGGCGACATGATCTGGCTGGCCAACGCCAACTACGAGCTGCGCTACGCCCCGGAATCCGTGCCAACCGAAATCGTGATCTTCCCCGCCACCGAAAACGAGCGGCGAGGCTTGGAAGACCTTCGCTTGGCCCGATTCACTGACGAAGACGGCACCTTACACTACTACGGCACGTATACGGCATTTGACGGCTCGCGCATTCTGCCCATGCTGCTGGACACCAGTGACTTCCGCACCTTCCACGTCTCCACTCTCAATGGCAAGTATGCCAAGAATAAGGGTATGGCCCTGTTCCCCCGCAAGGTCAACGGCAAGTACATGATGATCTCGCGACACGACGGCGAGAATCTGTTCCTGATGACCTCCGACGATGTGCACTTCTGGAGCGAAGCCCGCAAACTGCTCGAACCCACCGAGCCTTGGGAACTGGTGCAACTGGGCAACAGCGGCTCACCCGTGGAAACCGAGGCCGGCTGGATTCTGCTCACCCACGGCGTCGGACCCATGCGTATGTACTGCATCGGCGCCGTGCTGCTCGACCGCCACGAGCCCTGGCGTGTGCTCGGCCGCCTGCGCGATCCGCTGCTGATCCCCACTGAGATGGAACGCGAAGGCTACGTGCCAAATGTGGTCTACTCCTGCGGTGCCATGATCCACAACGGCACGCTGATCATCCCCTACGCCATGGCCGACTCGCGAACCTCCTTCGCCGAGGTCAACCCCAAGGAACTCGTGGACGAACTGCTCAAAGAAGGACCGTGAGATGGCTTGGCCGCAGGAACCTGAAACTTGAAACCTGAAACCTGAACCTTGAACCCTAGTTCTTCGTAGGCTGGCTCGCGGGCTGCGTTGTCGTCATGTATCGCAGGTCGATGCGAGCGTCGACGACGTCGGGACGTGGCTGCCAGAGCACATAGCTGGCTGAGCCGAACAGGCGTGATATCTCCGCAAATCTTCGCAGCAGTGTCACCGGGCTGGTCGCAGCAGCATCGCCCTCGCCAGGCAGTGCGAGATCCAGCGAAACGGTTTCGTCGCCGCGCTGCACGGTGAGCGTAACCGTTTCCGCCCGCTTACGATCCGCCACCCTCTCTCGCAGAGACTGCACGGGGTTGTCGGCCGCGATCTTCACACCGTCCACAGCCACGATGCGATCCCCCGGCAGCAACTGGTCACGCGCTGGGCCGCCCGGCAACGTATCCACGACCTCCACTGCTCCATCGGTCGAGCGAGCGAGCAGCCCCATCTGCTTGCCCATGGCTCGCTGACGCCGCAGCACCTTCTCCCACCATTGAGGCTGCAGCATCTCTGCATGGTACTTGCCAATGTGCGCGAGCCACGAGCCGATCATACCCGCCGTCGCCCGCGGCTGTGCGAACAGTATTCGCCGAGGCTGGCCTCCACGCGCCGCCACACTTTCGATCACGCGATCCAGGTCATGCACCGGTAGAGGGGCCGCTTTCCCGCGGCGTGCCTCGACCAGCCGTTTCACGGTTTGCGGATGCGTGCCCACCACCAACCAGCGGTCGGCAACAGTAACACTCAGTTGCAGTGACTGTATTAGGTCACACTTATTGCCCCGGCCCAGTACTCGCCCCTG
>JBJKSL010000643.1:0-7345 GCA_046704145.1 Phycisphaerae bacterium | reverse complement strand
GCGCAAGGAGCTACGTAAGCTCATCACCTTTCTGCGGCAACGTCAACCGGGCCTGGTGCACCTGACCAATGCCATGTTCGTGCATCTGGCCGAGCCGATTCGCGACGCCCTGGGTGTTCCTGTTGTGTGTTCCCTCACCGGAGAGGACATCTTTATCGATGCCCTCAGCGAACCGTTCCGCTCGAAGGCGGTCGAGTTGATCCGCACACAGGCCGAGCACGTCACCAGCTATCTCGCCACCAGCCGCTATTATGCCGAGCACTGTTGCCAATGGCTGGGCCTACCACCGCATCGCGTGCACGTGGTACACCCAGGCATAAAGACCGAAGAACGGGATACAAAGGACGCGGGCAGAGAGTCACACGTATTCACAGTCGCCTATATGGCACGCATCTGTCCCGCCAAGGGACTGCACTTGCTGGCCCAGGCCGTCGAGTTGCTGCGGGCGTCGGGCCGAACGGTGCGTCTGCTGGCGGCGGGCAATCTAAACGCCGCGGATCGCAATTATCTCGAACACGTGCGAAAGACCGCGACCGGCGGGCTGGATTACCTAGGCGAGGTAGATCGGCCAGGAAAACTGAAGTTGCTGCGGTCGGCCGACCTGCTTAGCGTGCCCACGGTATACCGCGAGCCTAAAGGATTGTTCGTGCTGGAGGCGCTGGCTCAGGGCGTACCTGTCGTGCTGCCGCGACACGGCGCATTCCCGGAATTGGTCGAAGCAACCATGGGCGGCCTGCTGGTGGAACCGAACGCCCCGCAGGCTCTGGCCGATGCAATCGCCGGACTGATGGATGACGCTGCCCTTCGTGAGAAACTCGCTGGACAGGGCCGAGCTGCTGTGCTTCAATCGTTCACGGATGGGGTCATGGCGGAGCGCACGTGGGAGCTTTATGAGCGATACTGCGGATCGTGACATGCTCAAATCGGCCGATACCGACGACGCGTTGGCAGGCGGCCTGTCGGTGGTCAGCCTGCGCAAGTGCTATCCGACACCGGGCGACGAGCTCGAAGTGTTACGTGGCGTATCCCTCAAGCTAGCTGCAGGCGAAGCTGCCGCCATCATGGGTCCTTCCGGCTCCGGCAAGAGCACCCTGTTGAACATCCTGGGCACGCTCGAACCGCCCAGCACGGGCACAGTCTGGATCGACGGCCGCGACCCCTTCGCAACCTCGAACCTCGCCGACTTCCGCAATCGGCACATCGGTTTCGTGTTCCAGGAGCACCATCTGCTGCCGCAATGCACGGCGTTGTAAAAGTTACTGTTACCGACGCTGCCCAACCGCGACGATAAAGATGCCCGCACGCGAGCGGCCGAACTGTTGGACCGCGTGGGACTCTCGCATCGACTCGACCATGTGCCAGCGGAAATGTCGGGCGGCGAACGGCAGCGTGTGGCTGTCGCTCGCGCTCTTATCAATCAACCCATGATTCTGCTGGCCGACGAGCCCACCGGCAACCTCGACCGAATCACCGCCGAGGCCGTCGCCGATCTGCTCATCGGCTTGCACCGCGAGCGGGGCACCATACTTGTCGTGGCCACGCACAGCATGTCGCTCGCCGAGCGGTTTGAACGCCGATATGAACTCGTGGATGGAACGCTCGCACTTATGTGACGTATATACGACTTCACGATGCGCTTTAGCACCCTCTACCGTCGAACGCTCACTCACTACTGGCCGGCCAACCTCGCCACCGTGCTGGCGGTAGCGGTTGCTGCCACCGTCCTGACCGGCGCGTTAGTGATTGGCGACTCCATGCAGGCGGGGCTGCGGAGCCTGGCAGTCTCGCGGCTGGGCCAAGTCGAGCACGCACTTATCGCCACCGGTCTGTTCACGAACAAACTGCCCGAACGCATAGCCGAGGACACAGCATTTTCAAGGCAATTCACTGCACCCACCGCCTGCATCGTGACGCGCGGCAGCATTCAAACCGCAGATGCCCCCCACCGCGTCAACCAGATCGAGGTCATCGCCCTGGAACATGGAACAAGCAACGCGCTTGGTGCCTCAGACGTCCCGGCAGATCGGGCTGTGGTGCTGAGCCCCGCTCTGGCCTCTCGCCTGAACGTCCGCGGAGGCGATGAGATCCTGCTGCGACTGCCAACCTTTGCATCCATCTCGCCGGACACGCTACTCGGCCGGCGCGACAAGGCCTTCACTACCCTGCGTCTGCAGGTCATGAGCAAATGGCGAGCCGAGCGCAGCCTGCAGCCGCCCGGCAAAGAACTGCTCACCGCTTACGTCGATTTGGCCACCCTGCAACGTGCGACCCACCAGCCGGATCGCGTCAACGCAATGCTGGTGCACGCGACGGCTCAAGCGGATGTAGATCCGCAGAAGCAGATATACCAACTGCAGGATCTGCTGCACACACATGCGAGCCTGGCCGACTATGGCCTGACCTTCAGCGGCGGCTCGCTGAAGAGCGAGCAACTTCTGTTGCCGCCGCCCGTCGAGGAAGCCGCACGCCAGGCCGCCAGCGAACTGCACGTCGACCCGACCGGCGTGCTCATTCATTTAGCCAACTCGATCTCCGTTAAATCAGGACAAACCGCGATTCCGTATTCGGTAGTCGGCGCTGTCGAGCACGGTCCTTTCGCCCCGTCAGCCGACGATGAAATCGTGCTCACCGACTGGGCCGCCAACGATCTGCACGCAAAGATCGGCGACCTCGTGCAGTTGGATTACTACCTGCCAAGCGACGCCGGCCAAGCCAGCAACTCACCCGCTTTCGATCTCGAAACCGCCACGGCCAGCTTCAAAGTCGGCCGCATCGTGCCCATGGCCGAAGCCTCCGCCGCTCGCAAATGGGCACCCGACTATCCGGGCATGACCGACGCCAAGCGCATGTCCGATTGGGACCCGCCCTTCCCCATCGACCTGCATCGCATCCGCAAGCAGGACGAAACCTACTGGGACCGCTACGGACCGATGCCCAAGGCCTTTGTTTCGCTGACGACCGGACAACGCCTCTGGACGAAACGCACCGCCCAGTTCGGCCGGCTCACCTCCATCGAAACCGGCACGCTGACTGCTGAGCGTTCGAACGCCTTCACACGAAAGCTACTGAGCAACATCGAGCCACGGCAACTGGGCATGCAGTTTCGGCCGATCCGCGCTCAGGCACTCGCCGCGGGTGGCGGCAGCACCGATTTCGCCGGCCTCTATCTCGGCTTCAGCTTCTTCCTGGTCATCGCAGCGGCGATGCTGATCGCACTGCTGTTCCAACTGAACGTCGAAAAGCGGGCCACGCACATTGGCCTTCTGCTGGCGACCGGTTTCACGCCTCGCACGGTCACGCGCATGCTGCTGGCTGAGGGCCTGCTGTTGGCGGCCGTGGGATCAGTTGTCGGCGTGTGTGCATCCGTAGCTTATGCCAGGGTGATGTTCCAGCAATTGAGCAAATGGATGCCCGCTGCCGTCAGCCTGCCGCCGCTGAGCGTTCGCCTGGAGCCGGGCACCGCAGCGATAGGAATAATCGCCGGCATAGCGGTCAGCATGATCGCCATCGCACTGGCCGTTCGCGGCCTGAGCCGTTCCTCGCCGCGTGCCTTGCTCGCAGGCGCAACCCCAGAGTTGAGGCCGGCAAAGCGCGGAGGATTCGCGACGCAACGAAGCTATAAGTGGCGAACGGTCGGGATATTGCTGACCGCGATCGCGCTCCTGCTCGCCGGCCTGGGCACCGCGAGTATTCTTCCCGCCACGGCAGCCTTCTTCGGTGCGGGTAGTGCCTCACTATTGTCCGGCATCGCTGTCGCAGCCCATATTCTGTCGCAAACCGCACGAGGCGACCGCCGCCACCGCCAGCCGTGGCCCGGCGTGGTGCAACTTGGCCTCCGCAATGCTGCCCGTCAATCCCGGCGTAGTCTGCTGGTGGTGAGCCTCGTCGCGTTTGCTGCATTCGTCATCGTCGCCGTCGCTGCCAACCTTCTGAGCGTGGGTGAGGACGCGGGCAACAAGTACTCCGGTACCGGCGGCTTTTCACTCGTCGCTGAATCGACGATACCCATCCTGCAGGGGCTGGACGGCAAGGCGGATCTCGCACGTCGCAGCCATTCAACCGCAACAATCCTGCCGTTACGGCTACGCGCCGGCGACGACGCGAGCTGCGCGAACATGTATCAGCCGCGCACGCCACGCATAATGGCGGCCAGCGAGGCGTTCATCGATCGCGGCGGCTTCACCTTCGCCTCATCGCTCGCGAAGACCGCCGAGCAGAAGCACAATCCCTGGCTGCTGTTGAATTCCCCTCTGCCGGCCGGCGTCGTCCCGGCAATAGGCGATGAGGGCACGGTCACTTGGCTGCTGCACCTGGGCCTCGGTCGCGACCTGACGATCACCGACGAGCACGGCGAGGCACTGCGGCTGCGCTTCGTCGGCCTGCTTTCTGGCAGCATGCTGCAGAGCGAAGTGGTCATCGGCGAGCAGGCCTTTCGTCAGCATTTCCCCTCCATTGCCGGGCACAACTTCTTCTTGATCGCGGTCGCGTCACAAGACGCCGCCCTGGTCCGCCAATCGCTCGAAAAACGCTTCGCAGACTACGGCCTGGAGGTGCAGCCCGCCGTGCAGCGCCTCGCTGGATACATGGCCATCGAAAACGCCTACATGCGGGCCTTTCAATCCATCGGCGGACTGGGCCTGCTATTGGGCACCCTTGGGCTAGCGGCGGTACTGACGCGCAACGTGCTCGAACGGCGACAAGAATTGGCTGTCCTGCTGGCCGTGGGCTATCGCCGGCGATGCATCGGCCTGATGCTGCTGGCCGAAACCATGTGCCTGCTCATCTCCGGACTGATAATCGGCACGGCAGCCGCAATGATCGCCGCGGCACCGCGCCTGCCCACACATGCAGCCGTCATCCCTTGGACGAGTCTGTCCGCACTGCTCGCAGCGGTGGCGGTCACCGGGGCTCTTGCAGGCACACTCGCACTGCTGTTCGCCCTGCGAGGTTCGCTCGTGCAGGCACTACGAAACGATTAGAGCATTCGCCCTTTTGTTGTAGCGGCAGGCTACAGGGGTTCCCGTGATTTCGGGCTTTTACATGCCTGTTCACGGTTGCGCGACGCTTAGTCTGGTGTGGGACCGGCATCTTGCCGGTCCAGATGACCGGCTGGAAGCCGGTCCCACACAGGAAGAAAGCACTGCGTATTCGTGAACAACCATTTGAGCGGGACAGGCTGCGTGCGGACTACTTCCCTGCAACCGCAAGATCCAGACACACCGCTTTCTTCAGATTCCGCACGTAGAGCCGGCCGTTGGCCAGCGTCGGCACCGTCCAACTGCGGCCCTTCATGGGCTCGACACTACCGATGGGCTTGAAGGACTCCGGCGAGGCCTTGGCCAACAGAACCTTGCCGCCTTCGGTCTGCACGATGAGATACTCACCGTCCAACAGCACCCACGCGTTCGGGTACTTCTCGCTCCACAGTTCCTTGCCGGTCATGAAGTCCACGCAGCGCATTCCCTTCTGATCGCCGCCGTAGAGCTTGCCGTCCTTCAACACGCAGGAGGTGAACTTGGTCAACAGCACTTTGTTCCGCCAGACCTCGCTGGCCTTGAGTCGATCGCCTTCTTTGCTCAGTTTGAACAGAGCACAGCCGGTACTATAGCCGGTGGTCAGGAAAAGGTAGCCATCCTGGTAGTTGGGCTCAGAGGCGTTAACGTCGTAGCTCGTCTCCCACGGGATGCGGCCCACCTGCTTGCCCGTCTTCGGATCGACGAGCAGCACCGCTTTGGCAGCCATGCATGAAAGATAACGCTGACCTTCGAACATAAAAGGGAACGGCGTGGAATATCCCGGCGCTTCATTGCCGCACTTCCACTCCGGCGTGCCGGTCTTCTTGTTCACCGCCATCACCGTGCCGTCATCGCCACCGGCCTCGACGATGGCCAGATCGCCCTCGATCAGCACAGAGCCCGCATAGCCCCACTGCGGCTTCTGCGTCATCTGCTTTTGCCAGACGACCTTGCCACCGGCTGCATCAGCGCACAGCAGCACGCCGCCGCCTCCCACTATGTAAACCATCCCATCGTCAACCGTGGGCGTCGCACGCGTGCCGTCGCCACCTTGGCTGTCCTTGTACTGTGCCGCGAAGGGTAGCTCCCAGATTGGCTTGCCGCTTTGAGCATCGAAGCAGAACAGCACCTGCTTCTTGTCCTTCTCGCCGCAGGTGTAGACCTTGTCCTTCACGCAGGCAAACGCACTGAAGGCCGAGCCGATCGGCTGTTCCCACAGAACCTTGGGCGGCTGCGTCCAGTCGGTCTTGAACGGCTCGTTGGTGACGCCGATGTGAGCCGGACCACGCCAGCAGGGCCAATCCTCGGCTCGCAGGTGGCTTATACTGGTCAGCAGAACACAGCTCGCAGTCATGAAGGTCAGCATTGTCGCCGTAGGTTTCATGGCTATCTCCGTTTGTAGGTTTCTCCGCTCGACACGTGCGTGGATTCTACACAGGCTCGCTCGGACACTGCAAACTGCAGCTCCGGCAGGCTCCCTGCAGACTCAGCGCTCCGCTCGGACACACCTGCACGCACTCGCGGGCGGCCTTGATCAAAGCCTCGCTCAGCGGACGGTCAAACGGTACGCCTACGCGTACGTCAAAGCCGCGCCCGATGAAAGTCAGCCCCAGTGACTCACCCGCCGCCTCGGCCGCCTGGATGCAGAGCCCGCAGGCAATGCACTTGCCCGGTTCGTAAACCACCTCGCCATGCTGCAGATTCCGGACCAGCCGCCGCCGCTGGCCGCGATAGCGTTTGCCCGTCACCTCGTACATCTGCGCGTAGTGACGTAGCCGACAACCATCCTTTACGGCGCAAGAGCATTGCAGGCATCGTTTGGCCTCCGCCTGTGCTGCCTCCAGGCTCAAGCCACCGCGACCCTGCTGCGATGGCTCGACGCCGCCACACTGGCCGGCGCCTGCCGCGAGCACAGCAAGCTCCTGATCGTCCAACTGCCCCAGCCGCGCCGCGAAAGGCCGAGATGCCCGCTCGAAATGCCCCGTCCTGAGGTACCGATCGACGCCCGCGGCCACAGCCTTGCCCTCGGCCATCGCTCGCACAACGCTCTTGCCCGACGCGGCCGCGACAAACACCGCCGGCAGTTGCGCAGCGGGCGTGCCCACGTTCGGCTGCGACTCCGTGAGCAAGACGGCGTCGTACTGTTCGCGCAGATCGGAGAATGCGACGCTGTCCACGTGCGCGCCCAACCTGAAACGTGCACCCATGCGCTCGATGAGCACGATTTCGGCGTCCAGCACTTCACGCGGCAACTCTTCCTCGCTCACGTCGTACCGAAGCGTCCCGCCCCCTTGCGGCCGCTCGTCGTAGACATCGCAAGCGTGACCGGC
>JBJKSL010000642.1:0-2748 GCA_046704145.1 Phycisphaerae bacterium | reverse complement strand
AAAGGGAATCTTGGCGTTGAGTGTAGTCACTGGCTTTTGGTTACTCTTATGGTTGGGGTGCGGGGGGCCGACCGAACTGCCGCAGAGTGCGGGCACGACGGATGACGGCGCTGCAGTTGATGTCGCCAATCCCGCACCGCCGGATTTGAGCCCCGGCGATCTGACTACCCTGAGGGCGGCGGATGAGTGGCAAAAGCCGCTCGGGCCGGTGTTCGCCGAAGCGGCCGCGGACTACAACGTGCCGGCAGATCTGCTGCTGACGTTGGCCAAGCTGGGCAGCGGCTTCGAGAATCGGGGAGACGCTGCGACCATCGAAGGCGGCTACGGCCTGATGGCTCTGCGGAAGAACGACAATAGCAGCTCACTGGAAGAGGCTGCCACGCTGCTCAATACCACCACCGATCAACTCATCGCCGATCCGGCCTGGAGCATTTACGGTGCCGCAGCGGTTCTGGACGCCTATGCCCAGGATGCCGAGGTCAATCGCGATGCGGGTATCGAGGCCTGGTTGCCGGTCATAATCAAGTATGCCGGACTCGATGCGGACGTCAGCAATTTCTTCGCCTACGGCGTGTATGAGCTGCTGGGCGCTGGATTCACCACCACCAACAGCTACGGCGAGACCTTCACGGTCGAGAAGTACGAGCTCAACCTGGACATGGAAAGCCTGATCCCGCCGGGGTTGAAGAAGGTGTCGATGGAAGACCTCGCGAAGGGCGTCGATCCTGACGACATCGGTGCTCCGAGCAAGGACGACACGCTTGCGTTGGACTACTCGGGTGCGACCTGGGATCCGGCTGCGTCGTGCAACTACTCGACGGCCCAGTACACGAAAGACACCATCATCATCCACACCATCGAGGGCAGCGCCGCCGGCGCCATCTCCTGGTTCAAGAACTGCGCCGCAGAAGTTTCGGCCCACTACGTGGTCAGCGAGGCGGGCGGGGTCTGGCAGTGCGTGGACGAACGCTACACGGCCTGGCATGTGGGCTGCCTCAACGGACGCTCCATCGGCATCGAACACGAGGGTTATGCCAGTTCGAGCAGCCATCCGGCTTCGCTGTACAACGCCTCGGCGGCACTGTGCAAAAACATCTGCAACCGTCGCGGGATTGCCAAGGCTCATCATACCTGCCCGCCGGGCATTCTGGGCCACTTGGACGCCAACAACTGCGTGTGCGGCGGTAGCCACTGGGATCCGGGCAGCGGCTGGGACTGGACCTACTTCATCAACAAGATCAACGAATCGACCACGACTTACACGGCCACCTACCGCGCTCAATCTTTCCCGTCGAGCATGGAGGCGGGCAGCACGGCTATCGTCTGGGCCGAATTCAACAACACGGGCACCGGCCACTGGACGCACGATCACACTTTCCTCGGCACCAGCAGTCCGCAGGATCGTAACAGTGCGTTCTGCACGAGTGGCAACTGGACCAACTGTCATCGTCCGAGCGACGTCGACCAGTCCGACGTGGCCAACGGGCAGGTCGGACGGTTCACGTTCATCATCACCGCTCCTGCGACCGCGGGAACATACACCGAGAAGTTCAAACTGGTGCAGGAAGGCGTAACCTGGTTCGGGCCTGAGATCAGTTGGACCATCCAGGTGACTCCATCCGGTCCGGACGTAACGCCTCCGAGCACGCCGGGTACTCCGACGGCTACGGCTGCCTCGACGAGCCAGATCAATCTGAGTTGGAGTGCGTCGACGGATAACGTAGGCGTGACCGGGTACAAGATCTACCGCAACGGTTCGTATCTTACCTCCGTTGGCGGCAGCACGCTGACCTACTCCAACACCGGCCTGTCCGCAGGGACCACCTACACCTATCGGATCTCGGCGGTCGATGCGGCCAGCAACGAGTCGGCGCAGTCCGGTGCCAGGGATGAAACCACCTGGCAGATCATCGACAACTCGTCTGCCGGATTCAGCGCGTCGGCCAACTGGGCGACCAGTACGTACTCGTCTGACAAGTACGGGGCCGATTACCGCTGGAGAAGTACGCAGGCGGTGAGCGACCAGGCGGTGTGGACGTTCAATATCCCGACGGCGGACAACTACCAGGTCTATGTCTGGTGGTCGCAAGGCACCAACCGCTCGACGGCTGCACCGTACTCGGTCAACGGCGGATCGGGCATCCCCAAGAATCAGCAAACCAACGGTGGTATGTGGAACAGCCTGGGTACGTTCAGCATGTCCGCCGGTAGCAACAACGTGAAGCTCTCGTGCTGGGCGGCTTCGGGTTACGTTGTAGTTGGTGATGCGGTGCGAGTGATTCGCCGCTAACCGTATCGCAATTTAGCAACGGGCACGGGTCTGCAATCCTGTGCCGCCGGCTGAACGGCCGGCAATACAAGTTGCATCTCCCCCAAAGTTTGACGCCAGGGACGGCGATAGGGCTGTCCCTGGCGTCATCTTTTTTTCAGCTCATGTTCACAACAGGGGGCTGGAGATCTCATATGAGACAGCTTTCGCATGGATTGTGCTACGCGCAGTTCGTTCTGCTCGCCTTGTCTGGAATGGCTTTCGCCGGAGACGCACCGGCGGGCGCATCGAGCTTGGCGGCCGCAGAAGCCCAGCGGTTCGCGAATCCATCGTACTCCCCGGACGGCAAGTGGGTCGCAATGTCGGATGGCCAGCAGAATGCTCTTTTTCTGCACGACGTGAAGAGCAAGAAAGCCGTGCAAATCGCCGACTCGCCCAGCGGTGGTTATGCCTACAACTGGTCGCCGGACGGTACAAAA